>CAIWHF010000023.1 GCA_903912405.1 uncultured Bacteroidota bacterium
GTTTTCACTTTTGCATAGATATACGAGTTGCCACTTGGAACGGTTAAATTAGATAAGCTAAAACTTTGACCGTTATAGCTTGGTGTTTCGGTGCCTAATCCTACATAACTATTAGCTACATACTGTAAACCTGCTGGTAAGGTATTGCTTATGTTTATGGTTTTGGCTACACAGTTCCAGTTTTTGATATTAAGTTTAATTAGTGCTTCCTCGCAAGTAGGTAAATTACTGTTTGCAAATGAAGCAATTATATGCACATTGTCAGCATTAGGCTCTGGTATGTTATCGCACAACATTTTCACGTCGCTGATATATAAATACCCTAGCGTTTTTCTTATAGGCGCTCGGTTTACCGACCACTCTACAACAAAGCTATCTACCGATTTTTCAAATTCTACATTCATGGTGCTATAATCCCAATTATCATAATAGACTTTTGTTCCGGTAGCGGTAGCAGTACTGTCTGTAATCGTAAATCTTCTGTAGAGTGCATTATTTGCAGCGGTATTATTATAGGCAAAAAGTAATTTAGGAAGTACTACTTGAGATCCACAATAACCTTTCACGCTTACTATATTTGCCTGTCCAGAAAGTTTAGTAATTCCAGAAATTTGGAAACTAGGTTTTGCCGATAGTCCATTACCATTGGCATCTTTAATTTTTACGGAGTAGCTTACTTTTCCACTTGCACCATTGAGGTTGTCAAATCTAGACAGCTCTGTCCAGTTGCCATTCCATCTTGGGAAATAAGAAGCCAACCACTCTATACTTTGTCCGCCGCTGCTAGGATATTCAACTTTAGCATCAGCTTTTAAGGTACCAGTTGCCGGATTGCCAATAGTTATATTACTTAATTGATTAGCAGTTCTTGCACTTGCACCACCTAAATACCATTGGTAGTTCATATCAAAATTGCCATTGCCACCCATACAGGTTGCACATTTTTTTTCTAAGCTAGCCACCACTTTCGATGATAACGCACACTCATTACTTGCCGGATCGTAAAATAATTCAATAGAATTTGATGCAAATTCATCAATCTGGTTTACTTGTGTTTGGAAGCTAATGGTATGTGTACCACTTGGTATATTCATATTGGTGATAAAGAAATTGCTTTCTCCATTTTGAGCAGTTGGGAACACACTACCAGTCAAACCAGAAGATAAGGTCAAGGTGCCATTTACTAATTGCCCAAGATTTAAAAAGGAATACAATTGCAAATTGCTCATCGTTGCACCGCTATTGTTGTTGATGGTAATTGTGTAGGTTACCAATCCACAGGCATCTTGAGCTTTATCGGATGTAAAGGCTACTAATGGCATAATAGGCGCTACACTTGGCTTGAAGGTAATAGCCGTAGGTTGCAGACCCCAATTTGCACTTAGGTTGTCGCTTAACATAGAGGCACCCGTACCTCCACTAGCTACCGTCACATTATAGGTCGACTGTGTGTTATACGTAGTATTGGAATTAATGGTATTACTAGGTTTTACTTTAACATACAAATTGGTTTCACCAGATGGAATTTTAAAATTCGACAAACTGAAATTCTGACCGGCATATGTAGGTGCAGCAGCAGAGTCGGATTCGTAACTGTTGGCAACATATTCTATACCTGTAGGTAAATTGTTGGTGATGTTTATTGTTCTGCCATTACAATTACGATTAATGATATTTAATTTCATCGTAGCTGCATTACAAGAGCTCATCGTATCTTCTTCAAAAGATTGTTTTATAAACACATTGTCTTTATTAGGTTCGATAGGCGATCCACATTCTACTTTCATATCGCCAACGGTAAGCCAAAAGAAGGTATAATAAACCGGTGATCGCTCTACGGTATATTCAATTTCTATTCGCTCTACTGGTTTGCTAAAGCTGACTTTTATAGTAGAGTAGTAGCTCAAGCCCATATAGTATTTTTTACCTAATGCTGTGTTGGTATTAATAGAATATGAATTGAACATTTTTGCCCAATTGGTAACTTTAGGTGATATGGTAGGAGTCACTAAGCCCGTGCCACAATACCCTCTTACCACTACTTTGACTTTATTGCCAAACCATTCATTGATACCCGATAATTCAAAACTAACTTTGCCGGCTTTATTAAGTTCTGTTTTATATAACACTTTAGATGCCGTACCATTAGCATTTCCAACATGTGGCATCAACGCACTAGTACCATATGATGTAGGATACCAAGCGTTTACCCATTGATTAGAAGGCGTAGTATAGGTTACGGTATTTTTTGCTAGTAGCGTATTGCTTTCTCCATCTACTGCATAGGTAAACCAACTGGTACTATCGTTTGCTTTTTTAGAAGCCGTGTTCCAAGAAGATCCTTGTTTAATAACATATTTACCACCCATACAGGTAGCACATGTAGCGCCATTAGATTTACCAGCAATGGTAAAATATTGTGTAGCATTATCTTTAAAGTCTACTAGAAAAACCGCTTTGCTACCTATAAACGTATACGCAGAAACAATTCCTGAATTACCATTAATACCGGCATTGTCGCCAAAGTATAATACGATATCACTATTGATATTATAACCACTTAAATCTACTTCAATCCATACCGGACCTGTTACACCTGTTTCTTGCACTCGCCATTCTTTGGCTATTCTAAACATACCATCTGATAGTGCAGGGCAGCTTACTGGGTTTAATGCCGTTAAAGCGGTAGAAGTATTATCGTTATCGCCAAACATTACAAATTGGCCATTGCTCAAT
This sequence comes from uncultured Bacteroidota bacterium, assembly GCA_903912405.1. GTDB lineage: Bacteria > Bacteroidota > Bacteroidia > Chitinophagales > Chitinophagaceae > CAIWHF01. The sequence goes on from CAIWHF010000023.1 coordinate 2,737, forward strand.
GAGCTACGACTACCATCATAATTATTACTTATAAAATTATTAGTGGTAGCTGCGGTGAGAATACCACCTGTATTTATTGTTTTAGAAACTTTTTGATTTAAACCACCATTCAAATCTCTACCAATACCAAATATATTATTATGGTAAGCAACACTGCTGTAGCCATTCCAAATAATAGATCCATTAGAGTTTACATAATTAAACTGACCAAATGTGGGACCGTCTTTTAAGGTAACCCCATATTTTATGGCCAAATAAGATTCTAGTCTGTAACGATCTGCATCAGACAAGTCGGTACCATAAACTACATTGTCGCCATACAAATCATCCATGGGGCCTGACGAATAATTATTGTCGGAACCAATACCATAATTGTCAGTAATGTTTAAAGGTGCTAAATTGTTAGTAGTTGTGGCTCCATCTACCGAAATAAGTCGAGAATTAGAGGGCGAATTAGTCCAGGTGCCACCTACTATATTGGTCATATTGGGAGTAATTACTCTAGAGTCGGCTAGCGTAGATGCATACAAGGTCCAACCATTAGTTGTGCCTAAATTAGTAATATGAATCCCGTTAAAGTCCATGGTGGCATTCCATCCAAATTTACCATTTCTATTGCTGGTAAGCACTTTGATACCTGCATATATAGATCCCGGATTGGAAGCGTGGGTATTCGTACTTTGCATGTAAACAGTACCCGCCCAAGTACCTGTAAAACGAACGGTAGGATTAAAGTTGATAAGATAGGAACTATTGGTTTTGTATAACTTAGGCATATAAGCGGGTCGCTGATTTTCTAAGACCATGCTAGCACCGCCAGAGCTTGCCCAAGTATTTACATCCGAATTGTCATTTCCACTGATATTGCCGGCAACAAACCAACCTAGTAAGTTATTGCTCACCCCGCCAGGGCCTGCAGCCTCATAACCAGCGAAGGTAAAATAGTCGCCATTATTTAAGGTAATCTGTGCTGTTTTGTATGATACGCCATTGATTGTTGCAGATCCCGTCATTGAAATAAATTCATCAGCAGCCGTAATCGTAGCATCTGTAGAACGCACTAAATGTAGGTTTTCTAAACCCGAAGGAATTGCAATAGTAACCATACCTACATTGCCGGTATTTTGTACTCTCCAAGTGGATGCAAAGCGATTATTAACTTCTCCACCAGGTGCCATATAAGGAAGCGTAGTATTTAATTGTTCCCCTAAACCATTATTACCGACTACTAAAAATTGGTTATTGCTAAGGGTGCTGGTATTGGCTTGATTGGTATTAAATAAATTGGCTCCCAATCCTATTACCATGCCACACGTACTACTTACGCTGGTACTTTGTTTTTGATATAGTGCCGATGCATCATCTCTTCCAATACCCACAATATTAGCACCATAACTTGCTACCGAATAGATGGTAGTGCCGTTGGAAGAAAGGTAATTGTGCGCCATACTCACACCATACTTGATGCCTAAATAAGAATTGATTTTTTGTGCTTCTGTTGTGCCGGTTAAGTTTTGATTATAAACGATAACTTCAGGTATATTCCCTTCATATTGTTCAAAACCAGCACCCGGCACTAGCAAACCTTCGGTGCCTACTACAAATAAATTATCAGCAATAGCTGCTCCAGAAGTAGCCACGCTTGAATAGCTCCCATTAATTTGACCTTGTGTGCCTCCGCTAGCATTCCAAAACATATTAGGAATGTGTGTAGGAGAAGTATTGATGTTTGTACCAAATGTATTTGCTAATGCATTCGTTCTCCAAATATTATAGACCAATCCAGCTGTTTGTTGTTGCAGATTAGGGTTGTCATCGCCAAAACCGTAAAGCGTTTGATATCCGGTAGTGCCATTGTTTTTAGCTACACCAAAAATAGAACCAGCAGAAGATGTGCTTCCCATGATGCCAGCAGTGCTATAAAAATAGGTATTGCTCGCGCCTGTAAAATTAAAAACGGGATTGAAATTAAAGCTAACGGTGCCGGCCGTCCAAGCAGGGCTTACACCGCCACTATTAAGGTGCTTGCCATTACCACTTTGGTCTGGCCAACCAGTTGGCTGACTCGTATGTGCATCTGCTTTATACCAAGCTTTTAAGCCGGTAGATACCCCTCCGGGGCTCTGTGCCATGGCAATATTAAATAGCAATAGCCATGCAATGGAAAATAGAAATTTGAGTTTCATTGAAATTATTTTTTTTGTGATTAAATGGCCATGAATAACGTTTTATAATTCGTAGCAACGGGATAATGCAAAAGCATAGGTTTATGCTGATGCTTTAAAATTGTTTAAGTAGGCGGCGGCGGCCTGTTTTTAGGGTCTATTTTTATGAGATACATTTTATTTGATTTTGCTATTGGATAACGAACTATTAATTATTTGTATAACGATGGCTTTGCATAGCATGCCAATGCCAATTATTTAATGGGGTATTTGTAAAGGTGTTTGTTGCATATCGGTAAGCATACCGAATCGGTAAAAAAATCTTTTCATAACTAACAACGATTTGCTTCCTTTTTTAAAGGGCTTTAGGAAGACTCATTTTGCCCGCTTATTTGTGCCAACGAGAACGCCTCGTATCAACTATACATAATAACAATATACAAATATAGGAATAAACCACTAATTACCGGGTTTTAGTAGCGTAATTCTTTTGTTAAGAACCAAAAAAGCCCCGAATTATTTAGGGGCTTTTGGCTATGTGCGTAGTATTTTTTCCATTTTTTTCCCTTTTGCTAATTCATCTACCAACTTGTCGAGATAGCGGATGTTGCGTGTTAAAGGATCATCAATAGCTTCTATGCGATAGCCACAAATAAGGCCTTTTATCAATATTGCATTGGGGTGCAAGTGTGCTTGTTTAAAAAAGGTATCGAAGCTGGCTTGCTCCTTGAGTAAGCGGTCTATTGTTTTATCGTCGAAGCCGGTGAGCCAAGTAATTACTTGGTGCAGCTCTTCTTTCGTTCTACCCTTTTTTTCAATTTTAGTTAGATACAAAGGATATACTGTAGCAAAATTCATTTTTGCCATGCGTTCCTTATGCTCTGGAGTAAGTAACATGGTTAGTGCGTTTCGGTATAGCTTTTGAAATTATTTAAGATAGCTTGCCAGCCTTGTTGTTGCAGCTCTACAGGGTTGTGCGTTTCCGGATCAAAGCAAATGCTGATAAGTGTTGCTTCGCCTTGCGCAGTGAACATCACTTCAAAATAACGGCCCATACCGGTATAGGTAAAACTGCTGCCTAGATTAACTTCCGTATAGCTTACTTCAAAGTCGAAACCGAAGCTACCGTCTTTTGCTTCCATGCGAGCTACGTATTTACCACCTACTTCCAAATCGTTGCTAGCCGAAGGGCAGCACCAATCTGCTGAAGCAAAATTCCATTTAGTAATATGTTCGGGCAGGGTATAATAGTCCCAAACTTTTTGTTGGTTGGCAGCAATAACGGCGCTGATACAAATTTTTCCATTATTTATTTTGCTTTAAACAATCAAAACCTTCTTTTATTTTTTCAGCTTTTTTATCTGTCAATTCCACGGTATATTCTTTACCCTCTACTAAAAATCGGAAGGCAAGGATTGGACTTTCGGATAATAATTTTAATTGCTCCTCATTCATATAATACATCGGAGAATAAAACGTGTTTACCTGTCTTCTTGCTGCATCAATATGTGTAATACCTTTAGTGTTTTCAATAGCTAGGAGTTGAATTAATGCTTTATTCGCTAAACGAATTGTAAGGGTATCGCTTTCTTTTTTAATGACTTCATATCGATCGCCCACCATATCATAGCCAAAGTTGAAATAGCTGCGAGGACCATTATTACCAATTTGTATTTTAATACCACCCATTATTGAGGAATAGTTGAGGTATTGCATTTTATTGCCGCTTATTTTGTCTTCTTTTTCAAAGTCAAACTTACATTTCTTTTGTCCAACAACCGTAAAAGAAGTCAGTACAACAAGAATAAACAGGCTTATTTTTTTTAGCATAAATTTTTTTGTTTTCAAGTTAATAAAGAAACGGTATAAGCCAAAAGAAAATCTAAAGATTAAGCAAAGAGCATAAATTATTGAGGCAAAGCTATAGGTTAGCATTACTATAATATCATTAGTATTAATTTTATAATTCAACAAAGTAAAATCGTGCATATCGAGACCCAACTTTCTTGATTAAGTGCCTTAGTGGTTTAGATATGCCCCCAGTGTTTTTTACTGTCGAAGTCGCTCACGGTTTTAATACGATTAAGTGTTTAAAAAGGTGTTTTTATCCATGCAAGTGCTTTGTGCTTTTACTACAATGCGCAATTTCTTTTACCTAAAGCAGCAAATGCTATTCAGATGGAGGCTTTTTGGTTTCCAATACAAAGATCCAACTAAAAATTAAAAAAGCTCCAAAATATTTTGGGGCTTTTTTCATGCTTTACGTTTTTATATCAATAACTATAAATACTCAAATCGTTCAAGCTCGTTTATTAGTTCTTTTTGATTATCGTATTCTATGGCTTTGCCATTAATAGTTATGAAATCTTTATCAATATTGATTTCTACTTTTTCGCTTTTATAACAATACCAATTGATCATCTTTTTATTAGAAAACATTGTTAATATTTTAAGAAATAAAATATTTGGTATAGCTCTTCTTTCGGAAAAGAAAATAAGATCATTGTTTATAAAAATTAAAGAACTAGTAAATGGATTAATGCCCTTGGAGAACGAAACACTACAAAAAGAGTCGATTGTATTATTTGCTTGACTTGGATAGAAGCTATTACACTGCTTAATAAAATATCGAACAAAAAATAAAATATTAAGTCCAACTAAACTAAAAACTATTATTAAAAAGATATAGGAGAAAATTTCAAAATGGAGAGTATATAAACAAATTGCTTTTATTGCAAATAACACCAACATATAGTAAAGTAAAAGGAGTGCACATCTTGCAAATAGTGACATGTAATTTATCGAGAACGTTCTGATATGCTGCATTTGATTTAAATTTGACTTAACGGATTAATATTATTGCTAACCAAAGCTAATTTAAATTATATTAAAAAGCCCCAAAAATATTTTGGGGCTTTTAATGCTTTTTGAAAGCTAGATTTTATCATACAGATTTTCTTTTTTTAAGAATCGTATAAATCATTAAAGTAATTGCGCTACATTCTAAACTCAATCCCAAAATCAATAAAAAATTACTATAGCTAACATTAAGAGTATGTAATAAACTTCCTATCAAAACAATGAGTATTCCCATAACGATCAAATAAATAATTGTTTTTTTCATAACTATAACGATTTTGCTTCCTTTATTTGATTTGGGCTATTGGAAGGCTTAGTGATTCCCTTTGTTTTGTTAATAGTAATTCGTGATTTTACAATTCAAATTACTTATAATGAGGTTGTTTTTATATGCCTTTTTTTAGATTAAATATTTATACTAAAAGTTTAATTTTAAAAGGTAACTATAAAAAAATAAAACGAATTTATATTTAAAAAAGCCCCAAAATATTTTGGGGCTTTTTATTAAAAACTATTGGTGGCTATACTGCTTAGCAGCTTGCACAAAGGCTACAAAAAGCGGATGCGGATTTTCTACCGTGCTCTTATACTCTGGGTGAAACTGCGTAGCTATATAAAAAGGATGATCTTGTGCTTCCATAATTTCTACTAAGCCCGTAGCTGGATTTTTGCCCACCGGTATCAAACCATTTTTTTCGAATGCCTCTAAGTAGGCATTGTTAAACTCGTAGCGGTGGCGGTGGCGCTCGCTAATAGTAGTGCTGCCATATATGGCTGCTGCTTTAGACCCTTCTTGTAGCGCACAATCGAATGCACCTAAGCGCATGGTGCCACCCATTTGAGAAATATTTTTTTGCTCTTCCATCATCGCAATAACCGGGTGACTCGTTTGTGCATTCATCTCGGTAGAGTGCGCATCGCCCATGTTCAATACATTTCGTGCAAACTCTACACAAGCCATTTGCATACCTAAGCAAATACCAAAAAACGGAATTTTTTTCGTGCGCGCATAATGGATAGCATGTATTTTTCCTTCTATACCTCGGCTACCAAAACCCGGTGCTACTAATATAGCATCTACATCTTGTAGTTTTTCTACCGCGTTTTCTGGTGTCAAAAATTCGGAGTGTATATTTTTTATCACCACTTTGCATTCGTTTACCGCACCAGCATGTATCAAAGCTTCCAAAATAGATTTGTACGCATCTTGTAGCTCTACATATTTACCAATAAGGCCTACGGTAATTTTAGATTTTGGATAACGCAATTTGTTTAAAAACTCTTTCCATTTTAGTAGTTCCGGTTCTTTGCTGATCGGCAATTGCAATTTGGTTAAACAGATTTTATCTAATTTCTCGCGCATCATTTCTAAAGGCACACCATAGATCGTATCGGCATCTAAAGCCTCAATAACTGCGTCTTTGGTTACGTTACAGAATAAAGCCACTTTGCGTTTGATATCATCGTTGAGCGGATGCTCGGTACGGCATACTAAGATATCGGGGTTCAAACCATTTTCACTCATCAATTTTACCGAGTGCTGAGTTGGTTTTGTTTTTAATTCTTTAGCAGCATTCAAATACGGAATTAAGGTAAGGTGCACCACAATGCAGTTTTCGCTGCCCATCTCCCATTTCAATTGGCGAACCGCTTCTACATATGGTAGCGATTCAATATCGCCTACAGTGCCGCCTAATTCGGTAATCACTAAATCATATTTTTTTTCATTGCCCAAGAGCAACATTCTTCTTTTAATCTCGTCGGTGATATGCGGAATAACTTGTACGGTTTTGCCTAAGTAAGCACCCGCGCGCTCTTGATTGATAACATGTTGGTAGATACGACCCGTAGTCACATTATTAGCCTGTGATGTAAAGGTGTTTAGAAAACGCTCGTAATGCCCTAAGTCCAAATCGGTTTCAGCACCATCTTCGGTTACATAACACTCTCCATGCTCGTAAGGGTTTAGTGTACCCGGATCGATATTGATATAAGGGTCAAATTTTTGAATGGTTGTGCTGTAGCCTCTTGCTTGTAAGAGTTTGGCTAAAGAAGCCGCAATAATGCCTTTCCCTAATGAAGAAGTAACCCCGCCGGTTACAAAAATATACTTTGTCATACGTTCTTAGTTTATGACCGGCAAGAGATTTACAAGCAATAAAATTTGGTGGAAAAGTTACTCGGTCATGCAAAGGTAAAAAAGAAAAGTAAAAATTGTTGCCTTGAAGCGAGGCTTTATTAAATATTTTTAAAAAAATAGAAAGTCATTTAAAATAGAAGGCTTTTACCGACATTAGATTAACTTTATACCCTCAAAAAGAATGCTATGCAATTTGATATTAAAGGCATGGACAAAGCCCTGTTGAAGGAATTATATGCTGCTTTGTTGAAGCCTAGAATGATAGAAGAAAAAATGTTGGTCTTGTTGCGCCAAGGAAAAATATCGAAATGGTTTTCGGGTATTGGTCAAGAAGCTATTGCAGTGGGGGCAACCCTAGCCTTAGATGCCGACGAATATATTATGCCTATGCATCGCAATTTGGGGGTGTTTACCGCTAGAAAGGTACCGTTCGATAAATTGTTTTTGCAATGGCAAGGGCATCAAGAAGGCTTTAGTAAAGGCCGGGAGCGTTCGTTTCACTTTGGCACCAATGCGCACCATATCTGTGGTATGATTTCGCATTTGGGTCCGCAATTGGCTATTGCCGATGGGGTGGCGCTGGCACATAAATTAAAACAAGAACAAAAAGTGTCTTTGGCGTTTAGCGGCGATGGCGCTACCAGCGAAGGCGATTTTCATGAGGCACTCAATGTAGCTGCCGTATGGGGACTGCCCGTTATTTTTATTGTAGAAAATAATGGCTACGGCCTTAGTACGCCAAGCGATGAGCAATTTATATGCAAGCAAATAGCCGATAAAGCTATAGGCTATGGCATGAAAGGCATTACCATCGATGGTAATAATATTGTGGAGGTTTACCAACAGATACAAGCGGCTAAAGCCTATTGCATTAAAGAGCAAAAACCTATTTTGGTAGAATGCATGACCTTTAGAATGCGTGGCCATGAAGAAGCAAGTGGTGTGAAATATGTGCCTAAAGAATTGTTTGAACTATGGGCTAAAAAAGATCCTTTACAAAACTTCGAAGATTTTTTACTGAAAAAGAAAATCATCACCACCGAAGAAATAGAAGCGTATAGAGCAGCTATACAAACAGAAATGGAAGCGGGCATTGCCTTAGGTTTTTCGAAAACCGAAACCCTTGTGGATACCCAAACAGAGCTCAACGATATCTATGCGCCTTTTGCTAATAAAGCCATTGCGCCGAGCACCGCTTCGGTATCGGAAAAGAAAATGATACAAGCCATTAGCGAAGCTTTAGATCAAAGTATGGAACGCCATCCCAATCTTATTTTGATGGGTCAGGATATCGCAGAATATGGTGGCGCGTTTAAAGTAAGCGAAGGCCTCTGTGCTAAATACGGAAAAGCGCGGGTGCGCAATACACCTTTGTGCGAAAGTGCCATTATAGGTGCAGCGCTTGGCCTTTCTATAAAAGGCTATAAGGCTATGATGGAAATGCAGTTTGCCGATTTTGTTACGGTAGGCTTCAATCAAATTATTAATAACTTGGCTAAGATACATTACCGTTGGGGCCAAAATGCCGATGTGGTGGTGCGTATGCCTACGGGCGCAGGCGTGGGTGCGGGTCCTTTTCACAGTCAAAGCAATGAGGCTTGGTTTACGCATACCCCTGGTTTGAAAGTACTCTACCCATCTAATCCATACGATGCAAAAGGCTTGCTCAATGCCGCTTTCGAAGATCCTAATCCGGTTTTATTTTTCGAACATAAAGTGCTGTACAGAAGCATTTCTGCACCAGTGCCCGATGCGTATTATACTATAGAAATTGGAAAAGCAGCTACCGTATTGTCGGGCGATGATATCAGTATCATTACCTACGGTGCCGGTGTGCATTGGGTTACGGCTTATGCAGCGGCGCATCCAGCAGTGTCTATCGAACTATTGGATTTGCGTAGTTTATTGCCTTTGGATTATGAGGCTATCAAAGCCTGTGTACAAAAAACCGGGAAAGTATTGGTACTACACGAAGACACCTTGATAGGTGGCCTTGGTGGCGAAATAAGCGCTTGGATTAGTGAACACTGTTTTACCGATTTAGATGCCCCTGTAATGCGCTGCGCTAGCTTAGATACGCCCGTTCCGTTTGCTATACCTTTAGAGCAAAACTTTTTAGCAAAAAGTCGCTTAGACGAATCGATTCAAAAATTATTAAACTATTAATTTGTATTTTGTACCCAAAATTATCGTGTAGTATGCAAAAATTTACAAACTCTTTACTCTTTGCTTTTATCCTTTTGGGTATGGTTTCTTGCGATCAAGAATCAAAAAAAGCTAATGGTGCACCCATTGTTTTGGGCGATCCAAGCACTATTGTAAATGAAAGTGATACGGTTTTCTTACGCGATAATGTAGCTGCCATGACGGTTGCAGCAGCACCAACAGAAGATACTACAACGGCTGCACCAGCTGCAGTTGCAGCGCCTACGCCAGCACCGGCAGCTAAACCATCGCCCGTAGCAAAAGTAGCTGCTACGGCTCCAAAGCCAATCATCAAAAAACAAACACCGCGTGCAGCAAGACATCATAAGGCTGCAGCACGTAAAAAAGCAGTAGCTAAAAAAGCGGTAAAAAAACCAGCGGCAAAAAAAGCAACAAAGCGCAGAAGACGATAAGCTTATCGGTGATATACGCGCGAGGCTATAATTTTTCCTTCTTTAATCATTAATACTTCACCAATTTGCATATCGGCTTCGTTGGGTGTACTTCGTATATATTCAAAAAATATACCTTCTTCATTATGCATTATTTGTAGTACTTGATAATGCAATTGCGGCAAACGAGTAAAAGCATCTTGCCACCAAGCGCGGAGTTGTGCTTTCCCTTTTATATAACCGTCTGTTTCGGGTTGATGTATTTTTAACTTGGGACTATAATGCGCAGCTTGCTCATCATACAAAGCTAGCAATGCTTCTAAGTCGTGTCGGTTAAAAGCATCAAACCAATCGTTGGCTATGGAAATAAAAGGATGCATATCTAAAGTAAGTTTTGGGTAGGACAACAAAAGTATTTAAAATTTTATTTAAGCGAATGTGGCAAGGGTATTAAAATAGTAATTACTTTCGTTGTATAAAAACAAGTTATCTATGGCACTTATTATCATTGGCATTATCTTTTTAATCGTATCCTTTGTATTACGATTCAACAAACCAACCGAATCGATTGCGAAATACGCACGATGGTTCAGTATCGGTTTAATAGCGGTGGGCGCATTCTTTTCTATGTTTATAGTAATTGATCCCGGAACGGTAGGGGTAAAAACCTTATTTGGCTCGGTAGATGCACAACCTTTAACCAATGGCTTGAATGTAAAAAACCCTTTTGCAGATGTAATTTTATATAATGTGCAAACGCAAAATTATACCATGAGCGGTGTGCATAATGAGGGCGATAAAGAAGGCGATGATGCTATACGGGTATTGTCGGCAGATGGCTTGGAAGTAGTGATTGATCTTACTGTTTTGTTTAAAGTAATGCCGAGCGAAGCGCCAAGAATTTATAGAGAATTGGGTGCAGATTATATCAATACCATTGTGCGTCCGGTATCGAGAACAAAGATAAGAGACAATGCGGTGTATTATGATGCGGTGGCGTTATATTCAACAAAAAGAGACGAATTTCAAGATCGAATTTTTAAAACGATCGCTGCCGATTTCAAAAAACGTGGTTTAATCTTAGAGCAATTATTAGTGCGTAATATCAATTTACCGAACTCGGTAAAACAAACGATAGAATCGAAAATAAATGCAGAGCAAGAAGCACAAAAAATGCAGTTTGTATTGCAAAAAGAAAAACAAGAAGCTGAGCGTAAACGTGTAGAAGCACAAGGTATTGCTGATTATCAAAAAATCATTAGTGCTGAACTGAGCGATAAGCAATTGCAATATGAAATGATTAAAGCACAAAAAGAAATTGCGACTTCAACCAATACCAAAATTATTATAATGGGTAACAGTAAAAATACACCCCTTATGATCAGCGATAAATAATATGCATTTAGAACTTCCAAATCGATTAGCGAATTTTATTGGCGGTAATTTTATAGCGCCTACCCAACAACAGTATTTTGATAATTGCAATCCAGCTACCGGCGACGTATTATGTGCGGTGCCAGATAGTACCGAAGAAGATGTGCAATTGGCTGTAACGGCAGCGCAACAAGCATTTCCCGCTTGGAGCACAACCCCAGCAGAGCAACGCTTTAAAGTACTTAATAAAATAGCCGAGCTCCTAGAATCAAATTTAGACGCCTTAGCTTTAGTGGAAACCAATGATAACGGTAAGCCGCTAAGCTTGAGTACGCGCGTGGATATACCGAGAGCGGCGAGTAATTTTAGATTTTTTGCAACGGGCTTACTGCACTTTGCCTCCGAGAGTCATAGCATGGAAGACAAAGCGATCAATTATACGCTGCGTCAGCCAATAGGCGTTGTAGGTTGTATCTCGCCTTGGAATTTACCCTTATATTTATTTACTTGGAAAATTGCACCTGCATTGGCAGTGGGCAATTGTGTGATTGCCAAGCCCTCCGAAGTAACGCCTAATACGGCGTATTTATTGAGTGTTATTTGTAAAGAAGCAGGCTTACCCGATGGGGTTTTGAATATCTTACACGGTGGCGGCCAACATTGTGGGAGTGCTATTGTGGCGCATCCTGCTATTAAAGCTATATCCTTTACGGGAAGTACTAGAGCCGGAAAAGAAATTGCAGCGGTGGCGGCTCCGATGTTTAAAAAAATATCCCTAGAGTTGGGCGGCAAAAACCCAGCGATCATTTTTCCTGATTGCGATTGGGATACCATGCTGAATACCGTTATTCAATCTTCTTTTGCCAACCAAGGACAAATATGTTTGTGCGGTAGTAGAATATTAATTCACGCGTCTATTTACGAAAAATTTAAAAAAGCATTTGTAGAACGAGCAGCAGCATTAACGGTTGGCGATCCTTTAGAAAAAACAAGTAAGCAAGGCGCTATCATTTCCAAAATGCATTTCGATAAAGTATTACATTGTATTGAGCAGGCCAAAGCAGAAGGCGGCACTATTTTATTGGGCGGTCATGCCATAAAAGGTAGTGGCAGATGCGAAAACGGATTGTTTATAGCCCCAACCATTATAGAAGGCCTCGGCCCTCATTGCAAAACGAATATGGAAGAAATTTTTGGTCCGGTAGTTACGCTACAAGCTTTTGATGACGAAGCAGATGCTTTAGCAAAAGCCAATTGCAGCGATTATGGTTTGGCTGCTACCATTTGGACACAAGATTTGACCCGTGCGCATACAATGGCTGCACAAATTCATAATGGTATTGTATGGGTGAATTGTTGGTTGCTCCGCGATTTAAGAACACCATTTGGCGGTTTTAATAATAGCGGCATTGGAAGAGAAGGCGGCTGGGAAGCCATGAAATTTTTTACAGAACAAAAGAATATTTGTATTGCCTTAGGCACTACACACTAAATAAAATAAGTATGTCGAACACTAAAATAGAAGTAAGCGCTGCACCGCAACCTATGGGATTATATCCTCATGCTCGTAAGGTTGGTAATTTATTATTTCTTTCCGGTATTGGTCCACGCGACCCTGAAACGGATGCTATTCCTGGATTAGAATTAGATAAGCATGGTCAGTTTAAATCTTTTGATTTTGCAGCACAGTGTCATAGTGTTTTTAAAAATGTAAAAACAGTATTAGAAGCGAGCGGTGGCAAGTGGGAGCAGTTGGTAGACGTCACTGTTTTCTTAGTAGATATGAAACGCGATTTTCATATTTATAATAAAATCTATGCGGAGTACTTTGCTAGTAGTATGCCCTGCAGAACTACGGTAGGCGTTACCTCTTTGCCTTCGGCGATTGCGATAGAATTGAAGTGTATTGCGGTTGTTGAGTAGTTATACTTCGTAGGTAATCCCTTCAATAGTTGCAAACGTATTTGGAAAGATACTGCGTGCTTCTTCTTCAAACACCCGCACCTCTCTATACTTACTAGAATAGTGCCCCAACAATAATTTTTTTGTTTTAGCTAATACTGCAAATTGTGCGGCTTGTTTGGCCGTGCTGTGAAAGCGCATTGCAGCCTTGCTTTCATCTACTTGTAAATAAGTGCTTTCATGATAGAGGGTATCGCAACCCATTACGGCTTCTAAAAAAGAAGTCGTAAATAAAGTATCTGCACAAAACGCATATTTTTTAGGTGCCGTTCCATCATCGGTAAGCCATTTGTTGAGAATGGTATTGCCTTCTTCATCAATATAATCCGTGCCATCTTTTAGGGCATCATAATGGGTGAAGGGAATTTGATACGACTCGCAAGCGGCAGCATTAATTTTGCGTGCGCGCGATTTTTTCTCTACCAAAAATCCATAACAAGCTATACGATGCTCTACCGGGAAACTGCGCACACTAAAACGAGGTGTATTTACTAAATACTCGTTTAGTGTAGATAGTTTGCAAAAGCTAAGTGGGAATTGAATTTGACTATCACCCGCTTTGAAAATGGCTGTTATAATTTCAGGTAATTCATCTGGACAAAAAATAGTTAAAGGTGCCTTACGCCCTAAGAGGTTCATAGAGTTTAATAAGCCAGGCAAACCAAAATAATGATCGCCATGCATATGGCTGATAAAAATATAGGCTATTTTATTTTTGCGAATACCAAAACGTTGGATTTGTTCTTGCACCCCTTCGCCACAATCAATCATAAACAGCGTTTCATCATCTACTTGCACGATTTGTGAAGTTGTATGGCGACCAAAAGCTGCGAGTGCAGAATTATTTCCAAGAATAGTTACTTTCATGTTATTCGTCTAATCCGTTTAATAGGTCACGCTCTAAGTTTTCCATCCGCACGATGTCTTCAGCTTCTATAAAGGATGGTGTAATATTGATGCTGAAATGTAATTGTTGCGCTTTCAATTGTTGTAATAAAGCATCGTTGAAACCGGTGCACACAAAAGACTGATTTTCGTTGTAACATAGATTATGAATAGTCTCCAAAAAAGCACCAACTTCCGCATCTAACGTTTGGCAAGCACTAAAATCAACGATAAAATTTGGACCTTCCTTTTCTGACAGCTGAACACAGCTTTGCATAAGGTTTTCTGCCATTTTTACATCAAAATGTGCGCTTGTGACTGAAATTAAAGTATAATCTTGTTTGGCATCAAAATTGAACATAGATAAAAGAGGATTAAACAACAATCTTATTAACGGATGCTATATTATGAATAGCCTTTCCGTTCGTAAATTTATAAAAATTAAATGGTTGAATTATAAATAATATTATTGAATTAAAAAATTCATTATTACAAGCAAAAAAATTTACTTTTAGCATATAAAGAACTGGCTATGGACTCGAATTTTTCACAAAAGGTAAAAGATATAATCTCTTATAGTAGAGAAGAAGCATTGCGCTTAGGCAATGACTTTATAGGAACAGAACATTTATTATTAGGCTTATTGCGTGATGGTGAAGGGGTGGCAATTAATTTATTGCATCAAATGCAGGTAGATTTAAATAATCTAAGAAGAGATTTGGAGCATGCTATTAAAGACAAAAATTCAAAATCGGTTTCTCAGATTAATAGTTTGCCTTTAACCAAGCAAGCAGAAAAAGTTATTCGTATCACGGTATTAGAAGCAAAGCTTCAAAAAAGCCCATCGGTAGAATCGGAACATTTAATGTTGTCTATTTTAAAAAACAAAGACAATGTGGCTACGCAGATTTTACAAAATTACAATGTCGACTATGAGTTATTTAAAATAGAACTCATGCAGATGTTGGGCGAAACACCTAAAAGTAATTATGATGATTATGAAGACCAAGATCCGTTTTCTGGAGATGGCAAACAACCTGAAATGCGCAAGCCTGCTGGTGGAGCAACGGGTGCTAGCAAATCAAAAACACCGGTATTAGATAATTTTGGTAGAGATATAACGAAGATGGCGGAGATGGGGAATTTAGATCCTATTGTAGGTCGTGAAAAAGAAATAGAGCGCGTATCACAAATTTTATCTCGTAGAAAAAAGAACAATCCTATTTTAATTGGTGAGCCAGGCGTGGGTAAAACCGCTGTGGTAGAGGGTTTGGCTTTACGCATTGTGCAAAAGAAAGTATCGCGTATTTTGTATGATAAGCGCGTGATAAGTTTAGATGTTGCTTCTCTTGTAGCGGGTACCAAATATCGTGGTCAGTTTGAAGAGCGCATTAAAGCGATCATGAATGAATTAGAAAAAAATAGAGATATCATTTTATTCATTGATGAGATTCATACTATTGTTGGTGCTGGCGGTGCTAGCGGCTCACTAGATGCTTCTAATATTATTAAGCCGGCTTTGGCTAGTGGCGAATTGCAATGTATTGGTGCATCTACTTTAGACGAGTACCGAATCAATATCGAAAAAGATGGTGCTTTAGATCGTCGTTTTCAAAAAGTATTGGTTGAAGAGCCGAGTGTAGATGAAGCAATTACGATATTAAACAATATTAAATCGAAATATGAAGACTATCATAATGTAGCTTATAGCAATGATGCTATTATAGCATGTGTAAAATTATCGGATCGTTATATGACCGACCGTTTATTGCCCGACAAAGCTATTGATATTATGGATGAAGTAGGTGCGCGTGTGCATTTGAAAAATATCAATGTGCCCGATACCATTATTGAATTAGAGCGATTGATAGAAGAAGTAAAAGCAGAAAAAAATAAAGTAGTAAAGAGTCAACGTTTCGAAGAAGCAGCGGCATTGCGCAATAAAGAAACAGAAATTGGTAAAGAATTGATGGCCGCGAAAACCGCTTGGGAAGAAGATGCCAAAAATAAAAAGTTTGCTATTGAAGAAGATGATATTGCTGAAGTAGTGAGCATGATGACGGGCATACCTGTAAAACGCATGGTGGAAGCGGAGAGCATTAAATTGCGCCGAATGGGCGAGGATTTGAAAGGCGAAGTGATTGGTCAGGATGAAGCGATTGCAAAAGTGGTAAAAGCGATTCAGCGTAATCGTATCGGATTGAAAGATCCAAAAAAACCAATTGGTTCCTTTATTTTCTTAGGACCAACCGGTGTTGGTAAAACAGAATTAGCAAAAACGCTAGCGCGTTATTTGTTTGATAGTGAAGAGGCATTGATCCGTGTAGATATGACCGAGTATATGGAGAAATTTTCTTTAAGCCGTTTGATCGGCGCGCCTCCAGGATATGTAGGTTATGAAGAAGGTGGACAATTAACGGAGCGTATTCGTCGTAAGCCCTATTCGGTTATTTTATTAGACGAAATTGAAAAAGCGCACCCAGATATTTTCAATATTTTATTGCAAGTATTAGATGATGGTCAATTGACCGATGGCTTGGGTAGAAAAGTAGATTTTAAAAATACGCTTATCATCATGACTTCTAATATTGGCGTACGTCAATTAAAAGATTTTGGCGATGGCGTAGGTTTTGCTACTTCTGCAAAAGTTAATAATCAGGAAGAAGCAGGCAAAGGGGTGATAGAAAAAGCGTTGAAACGTACCTTCTCTCCAGAGTTTTTAAATAGAATAGACGATGTTATTATTTTCAATTCTTTAGAACAAGAGCATATCTATCAGATCATTGATATTTTAATGAAGGGCGTAATGAAGCGCTTAACAGGCTTAGGTTTTGGTTTAGAATTGAGCGATGCTGCAAAGAAATTTGTTGCAGAGAAAGGCTACGATCCTAAATTTGGAGCACGCCCATTACATAGAGCGATTCAGAAATATTTAGAAGATCCTTTGGCAGAAGAAATTTTAAATCAGGATGTAAAAGAAGGAGATATCTTATTGGCTGATTTAAATGAGGCCGACCAAAAAATTGTTTTTACAAAAAAACAAGAGCCGGCACCAAAGAAAGAAAAGAAACCAAAAGCATAATAAAAAAAAGCCTCGAAAGAGGCTTTTTTTATGCATATCAAAAGCTGTATGACTAACCGTGCTGCACCATAAAATCAGTGTATCAAAACATAGTGGTATTCATAAATACATAGTACCTTTGCCCTGCACATGGCAAGCAATCCTCATATAGCGCTCGTAGGTAATCCCAATAGTGGGAAGAGTTCCTTGTTTAATGCATTAACTGGCTTAAATCAGAAAGTAGGAAATTTTCCGGGCGTTACGGTAGACAAAAAAACAGGGCTATGTAAATTATCTAATCAACAGACGATTACTATTCTTGATTTGCCAGGCACCTATAGTTTATATCCCAAAAGTGCTGATGAGCAAGTAACCTATGAAGTATTGCTTAATGCTAAAAATGAAGAAAAGCCCGATTTAGTAGTAGTAGTAGCCGATGCATCTAATTTAAAACGCAACTTGCTTTTTTGTTCACAAATCATTGATTTGCGCATACCCGTTGTGGTGGCTTTAACCATGATGGATATTGCCAAAAATAAAGGTTTACAGATTGATGTAGCTGCTTTACAAGAAGCTATTGGAGTGCCTATTGTAGTCATTAATCCTCGTAAGAATAAAGGCGTCAGTTTGTTAAAGCAAACTATTGAAGCGCAATTAACACAAGCACCTAAACGTGTAAAGCGTATTATAGATGCTGACGCGCTGGCTTGTGTGTGGTTGAGAGAAATAGAGCAATTTTGTGCTACTAGTTCTTGTTATGCGGCATTACATATTGCGTGCAACTATACCGAATTGAGTTTCTTAAATGCTGCACAGCGCATTCGATTAGCGGCTTTGCTTGACGAAGTAAAATTTCAAAAATCTAAAATACAAGCCGAAGAAATTTTATTACGCTATCAGCATATCAATAAAATAATGGCCTTGTGTGTGCAAGAAAACACACCAGCAAAGCGAAGAGAATTTACCGAACAAATAGATAAAATACTCTTGCATCCTATAGCAGGTAATGCTATTTTATTATTGGTATTGTTTTTGTTGTTTCAGAGTATTTTTTGGTTGGCCAATTATCCTATGCAATGGGTAGAAAGCCTGTTTGCAATGCTATCAGGTTTTTTAAACCAACACATGGTAGCCAATACTTTTTCTGATTTAGTAATAAATGGCTTGATTGCTGGTATTGGCGGCATCGTGATTTTTATTCCTCAAATCATGATTTTGTTTGGCTTTATCACCTTATTAGAAGATACAGGTTATATGGCGCGTATAAGTTTTTTAACGGATCGTTTGATGCGCAGTGTGGGGCTCAATGGCCGATCGGTGATGCCCTTGATAAGTGGTATGGCTTGTGCGGTTCCCGCTATCATGTCGGCACGAACTATTCAAAATAAAAAAGAACGATTGATAACAATTTTAGTAACGCCGCTGATGAGTTGTTCAGCACGTTTGCCGGTATACACTATTTTAATCAGTTTAGTCATACCCAACAAGACCTATTTATCTATATTCAATTTGCAAGGCTTAGTACTAATGGCCTTATATTTATTAGGTTTTGTAATGGCTTTATTGGTATCTAAAGTTTTAGCAATAGCTATCAAAGTAAAAGAACGTTCTTATTTCCTAATGGAAATGCCTATTTATAGAGCACCTCGATGGAAAAATGTAGGTATCACCATGGTCGAAAAAGCTAAAGTTTTTGTTTTGGATGCCGGTAAAGTTATTTTAGTAATTTCTTTATTGTTGTGGTTTTTGGCTAGTTATGGTCCAAGCGCATCCATGCATCAAGTTGCTCAAGAAAAAGAATTGCTATTAAAACAATTTCCAACGCAGCAAGATAGCATTCAGCATTTGATGGCTACTAAAAAATTAGCGCATTCGTATGTTGGCTTATTAGGCAAAACTATAGAGCCACTCATACAACCTTTAGGTTTTGATTGGAAAATAGGCATTGCACTAATTACTTCCTTTGCAGCAAGAGAAGTATTTGTAGGCACCATGGCTACCTTGTATAGTGTGGGTGAAGAAATAGGCACCTCTACCTTGGAGCAAAAAATGCAATTGGCAACCCACGCCAATGGAACGCCCGTTTATACCTTAGCGAGTGGTGTAGCCTTATTGCTATTTTATGTATTTGCAATGCAATGCATGAGTACCTTAGCGGTAGTAAAAAGAGAAACACAATCTTGGAAATATCCTATATTCCAATTGCTATATATGTCGGCTATTGCCTACGCGGCTGCTTGGATTGCTTATACGCTATTAGCTTAATTTGATCCTGGTAACAAAGTATGTTTCCATTCTTTTATAGAAAAAAATTGAAATAAAACCCCTAATCCTATTCCTATAAGCGCTGTAACTATAGCAGCTAAGATCCACTGCGTACCAATTGCTTTCAGCAAAGTGCCCATACTAAAAAGGATAATTGTAAAACAAACGATGCGGAGACAAAGAGCATAATTTTTTGGAAGTTGTAGTAATCTAATAGCATAAAAGAAAGCATATAAAGCCACTACCCATTCAGTGAGACAAGCAATTTTTGCGCAGGCTAAGGCGCCGTTTGAAGGTATAAAAATACTATTCAAGGTGATATTAATGAACACCCCTAAGCTGGCCATGCCTATTAATTGTTTTATATTGCCATTGGCGGTGAGCAAGGTGCTATAAATATAAATAATACCGAAAGCAGGAAACGAGGCCATTAACCAAGCAAATACGTGCGCATCGTAAGTGCTTAAGGGATGATATAAAAAAGCCATTATGTCTTCGCTCCATAGCATTGCGATACTAGCAATGATAATAGTAAAGGGAAGTAAAAGCTGTACGGCTACTTTTACTAACTCGCTTATTTTTTGTTGAGCAGCCAATTGTTTGCTAAACATCGGTAAGAGTACACCCGCAAATAAGAGGGCGATCATATTACCTACATCTAATAAACGATACGCAGAGGCATAAACGCCGTTTTCAAAATTTCCATTAGGATGCAAACGTTCTAACAATAAAGTATCGCTCCGCATATAGATGCTCATCAGAAAAATTAATGCTGCGTAGGGCAAACTATCTTTAATAATTTGTAAGATGCTAGCTTGGTTGATGCGGCTCCAAAAAGGTTTTTTATAAAGTCGTTTTAATAACCAAAGCGCCATGGCTACGCTTATTAAATAACTAACTAATTGAGCAATTACAAACCAATGGATAGAGAAGGCAGCACTTGTTTTGCTATTCAAAAATAAGATGCCACAAATGCCAATCATCAAGAGCTTATCCATAATAGACACGATGCCATCAACTTTAAAGTAATGCAATGCACTAATGATGCTTCTTATATATTGTAAAAGACTGTTTAAAAATTGCATACCGATGATGCCCATCAACAAGTATCGTTCCTCCCGCGTATGCTGCAAGGTCATGCTTAAGCTTAATATTATACTCGCATAAAGGATAAATAAAATAAGTTTAGCAAAAAGCGTACTAGAAAATAATTTACCTACTTGTTCGTTTGATTGCGCAATTGTTTTGTTGGTATAATTTAGTATACCCATATCTAAAATAATCTGAAACACTAAGGTAGTATTGAGCAGGGCCCAATAGGTGCCGAATTGCGTATAGCCTACTTTGTTTTGAACCGTTCTATCGATAAAGAAAACCCAAAAGGGCTTTATCAATACATTGATTAGAATTACAAAAAAAAGATTTTTTACAAAAAAGCGTTTCATCTTCTGTAAAAGTAAAAAAACGAATTAGAATGCGGACTATTCATACAATTTATTATAAAAAATAACGTTATTAAATAGTACTTTTGCGACGCTTACAACGAATATGCGCATAGCTGTAAATACACGACTTTTACTCAAAGGTAAATTAGAAGGCATTGGCTGGTTTACGTTTCAAACCTTGAAACGTATCGTAACAGCACATCCAGAGCACACCTTCTTATTTATATTTGATAGGCCTTACGATGCTTCCTTTATTTTTGCAGATAATGTTATTCCAATCGTAATACCACCGCAGGCAAGGCATCCAATTTTATTTTATTTATGGTTTGAATGGTCGATACCGTATGTATTAAAAAAATACAAAGCCGATCTTTTTCTGTCACCTGACGGTATTGGTTCCTTGCGCACCAAAGTGCCTTTGGTACTTGTAATGCATGATTTAGCTTTTGAGCATTATCCCGAGCATCTTAAATGGAGTCATAGTGTTTTTATGCGCTATTATTCAAAGCGCTATGCACATAAAGCTCAACAACTCGTTACGGTTTCTCATTTTTCTAAGCAAGATATTGTAGATCGTTATGGTATCAATGCTGATAAGATTGCTGTTGCCTGCAACGGAGCGCACAGTGCTTATAAGCCCTTGACTTGGGAGCAGCGAGAGGTAGTAAAAAAGGAATATGCACAAGGAGAAGAGTATTTCATATTCGCAGGTGCCTTACATCCAAGAAAAAATGTAGTAGCCTTATTGAAAGCCTTTGTATTATTTAAAAAGAGGAATCGCACCAATATGAAATTGGTAGTAGTTGGAAGATTGGCTTGGAATTATGAAGAGGTAGAACAGCTACGAGCTACCATGGAGTTTAAAGAAGAGTTGATATGGGTGGGTTATAGCGAAGTTAATCAGTTATGTTCTATTATTGGCGCCGCTTATGCCATGGTGTATCCATCATTATTTGAAGGCTTTGGTATACCTATTTTAGAATCTTATTATTGCGATGTGCCTGCACTTGTGAGCACCACTTCTTCTATGCCAGAAGTAGGTGGCGATGCTGCCTTGTATGTAGATCCGATGGATGAACAAAGTATAGCGGATGCCATGTCTCAAATTTATAAAGATGAGTTGCTCAGAAAACAATTAATTGAAAAAGCCAAAGTGCATCGCACTAAATTTACTTGGGATAAAGCTGCAGAGGTGTTGTGGCAAGCTTTACTTAAAGCAGTTGAATAATGCTTATCTGCTTTGCTGTTTTGTAAATAGCATTACGTAGCTAATGATTAACAATAGCGTTGTAATTGTAGAGGCAATAATTTTTAGAATCAAATAGCCCACGTTTTGCATACTCCATAATTCAATTACAAAATACGCGGTATGATGTATTGCAATTAAAAAAGCGGCATAGGTAAGAAAGGGTGTCCAATTCATATTTTTTACAGAAGGAGCTTGCGCTTTATAATCACTCAAATGTTTGGGTAATAGAGCGTTCAATACATTGGTACGCAAATAAGCTAATAGCACGGTTGCAAATGCATGAATTCCGGGAGTGTTCATAAACGCATCAATGCTAAGTCCTGTGATAAATCCTATTACTAACAAACCAGCAACAGGTACTTCAAACGGAAGCAATAAAATGAATAAAGGGTATATATACGGTATAAAGATTGGAAACCCATAGGGTTGCGACCACCAACGCAGGGATATCTTATTGAGAATAAGCACTTGTACCGCTATAATAATAAAAAAGCGAATAAAATTTTTAATAATCGTTCCCATAGTCTTATTTATTAGCCTCCTCCAAGTCCATTTTTTCTTGTAAAAAAGTATTTTCTACTACATACACATATTGAAGGTTTCTAAAGTTGACAGCCGTATGCAAATAAATGCGTTGCATGCTATTTTTCTTAATCAACTCCACTTTAAATACACGTCCGATAAGAATATTCTCTGGTAAGAAAGAGAAATTGGTAGTCATAACAGCATCTCCTCTTCTAATTTTTACTTCTTGCGAAACATCTTTCATGATCAATACATCGGGCTTGCCAATTTCCCATACTACTGGTCCGAAGGTGCCGTCATGAAGTTTTGCACTAATAGGTTGTTTTTCGGATAACACAGAGATGACACTTGCAAAGTGTTTAGATACACTTACTACTTTTCCTACAGCACCGGCACCACTGATAACCGCCATGTTTTTTTTGATGCCATCAGCACTGCCTCTGTTGATGGTGATATAGTTATCGGTATTGCTTACTTCATTATTGATTACACGTGCGGTGCGATAAATAAAGTTGGCATACGTAAGTGTAACACTGGTATCGCTTGCACGAAAACCTCTATTAACAATGGTATCTTTCACGCGTTCCCATTGCTGTTGACCAACTATACGCTCCTGTAATTTTTTATTTTCATTGAGCAAACTATCATTCATTCTTTTTAATTCAAAATAATAAACTACTTCATTTTGTTTTTGATAGAGTGCGCCCACCATACTGTTGGAGGAGCTGATAAGATCAACACCTTGCACAGCGTGCGTACGAGCAATAAGTACTAAGCACACAATTTCTAGTGTGATAAAAAGAATTAAATTAAAAAATCTGCGGATGAATAATATAAAATTGCGCAAGGGAAAATTATTTAAACAAAACAGGCATAGTAAATGCTATGCCTGTTTTTTAATTTTTATTTCATTAAGAACGGCATCTTAGCGATGTTTTTCAAGGCCATGCCAGTTCCTCTAACTACCGCTCTAAGCGGATCTTCTGCTACATGAACAGGTAATTTGATTTTATTAGATATACGTTTGTCTAATCCACGTAAGAGTGCTCCACCACCAGTTAGATATAAACCACGACGATAAATATCAGAAGCTAATTCAGGCGGTGTTGTTTCTAATGCTTTTAAAATCGCTTCTTCAATTTTGAAAATAGATTTATCTAAAGCCTCAGCAACTTCTTGATAAGACACCATGATTTGTTTAGGAATACCCGTAACTAAGTCGCGACCATTTACTGGAATATCATCTGGTGGATTGTCTAACACTTTTAAAGCTGATCCTACATGAATTTTGATTTGCTCTGCCGTACGCTCACCAATTTGTAAACTATGGTATCTACGCATAGCTTCCATAATATCTGCAGTAAACTCATCTCCTGCAATACGAATCGATTGATCGCATACAATACCCGCTAATGCAATAACAGAAATACCTGTAGTGCCACCCCCAATATCAATAATCATATTGCCGGTTGGTTCTTCTACATCAATACCAATACCAATAGCAGCGGCCATAGGTTCATGAATCATATATACTTCCTTAGCACCTGCTTGTTCGGCCGAATCGCGCACCGCACGTTTTTCTACTTCCGTAATGCTAGAAGGAATACAAATTACCATTCTCCAGCTTGGTGGAAATAAAGGTTTTTTAGGGTATACCAATTTAATCATTTCACGCAACATCCCTTCAGCTGCATTAAAATCGGCAATTACACCATCCTTTAAAGGTCGTATTGTTTTTAAATTGTCGTGTGTTTTTTCGTGCATCATCATAGCGCGTTTACCAACAGCTATAATCTTATCGGTGCTACGATCTATTGCTACAATGGAAGGCTCGTCTACTACTACTTGATCATTGTGAATGATCAAGGTATTAGCGGTACCTAAGTCAATGGCAATTTCTTGTGTTAAGAAGTTAAATAATCCCATTTTTATAAATCAAAATTGTAAAATAATCTGAATTGGTACAAAGGTGCGAAAAAAACACGGATTGAACCTACTTTAGTTCAACTAAATTAGAGATAATTTTTTATTTAATAGCGATTAATTTATTATTGAACTAGGCGCCAATTAAGTTCTATTAACCGGTAAGTTAATAACCCTATTTTCTTTTCAGAATAATTCATAAATATTTCGCTATCCACCATTTTTAAACTAACTTTGCACCTCGGGCGTTGAACCCGAGTTAAGCTCTGCTCATCGCGCTACGAATAGGTTTCCTATTCCATTTAAATTTTTATTTATTTCTCTATGCCGCGCGACAATTCTATTAAAAGTGTACTTATTATTGGTTCAGGCCCTATTATCATTGGTCAAGCCTGCGAATTCGATTATTCTGGATCTCAAGCTGCACGCAGCTTGCGAGAAGAAGGGGTGAAAGTGACGCTGATTAATTCTAATCCAGCTACCATTATGACCGACCCAATTGTGGCGGATAAGGTGTATTTAAAGCCTTTAACAGTGGAAAGTATTGAGGAAATTTTAGAAGAATGTGATATTGATGCGGTATTGCCAACCATGGGTGGGCAAACAGCCTTAAATTTGGCCAAAGAGTGTGAAGAGTTGGGTGTTTGGGAGCGATTTAATGTGCGCTTAATTGGCGTAGATATTAAAGCTATTGATAAAGCAGAAGATCGTGAACTATTTCGCCAATGGATGATTCGATTGGGCGTGCCGGTTGCACAAGCAAGAACGGCTAACTCATTATTGGAAGGAAAAGAATTTGCACAAGAAATTGGTTTGCCGATAGTAATTCGTCCTTCTTTTACTTTAGGTGGTACTGGTGGCGGATTTGTGATGCACAAAGAAGAGCTAGATGGCGCCTTAGACCGCGGTCTTACGGCATCTCCTATACACGAAGTACTAGTTGAAAAAGCTGTATTAGGTTGGAAAGAATATGAATTAGAACTCTTACGCGATGCGGCTGATAATGTAGTAATCATTTGTACGGTAGAGAATTTTGACCCTATGGGTATTCATACCGGAGATAGTATTACGGTAGCTCCAGCTATGACGCTTAGCGATACCGCATTTCAATTGATGCGTAACACTGCCTTAATGATCATGCGCGATTTAGGTAATTTTGCTGGTGGCTGTAATGTTCAATTTGCGTTAAATCCAGAAACTGAAGAACTTATTGCTATTGAAATTAATCCAAGGGTTAGTAGATCTTCTGCCTTAGCATCCAAAGCAACGGGCTACCCGATTGCTAAAATTGCGGCTAAATTGGCTATTGGCTATAATTTAGATGAATTGCAAAACCAAATTACACAAACTACTTCTGCATATTTTGAACCAGCCTTAGATTATGTAATTGTGAAAATGCCCCGCTGGAATTTTGATAAATTTAAAGGTGCAGATGATACCTTGGGTTTACAAATGAAATCGGTAGGTGAGGTAATGGCTATTGGTAGAAGCTTCCCAGAAGCTTTACAGAAAGCTTGTCAAAGCTTAGAAAATAACGCAACGGGCTTAAACTATATTAGTCGCGGACAACTCCGAGCAGAAGAATTGATTGAATATCTAAAACGCCCTACTTGGGATCGCATCTTTAAAATTAAAGAAGCTATGCAAGCCGGCGTTTCTATAAAAACCATTCACGAAATCACCTTGATTGATAAATGGTTTTTATATCAAATTCAAGATATTATAAGTACAGAAAATACCATCACACAACAAAAAAACTTAGAAGCTATTACGGAGGATCTGATGTGGAAAGCCAAAGAAATGGGCTTTAGTGATGAGCAAATTGCCGATTGCTTAAAAGATTGTAATGCCGAACAAGTTTACGAATACAGAAAACAATTAGGGGTAACAAGAGTCTACAAAATGGTAGATACGTGTAGTGCTGAGTTTGAAGCGAAAACCCCGTATTACTATTCTGCTTTCGAAAAACCGGCACTTCAAATTGGTGCTCATGCATTGGTTCAAAATGAAAGTAAGCCTAGCGATAAAAAGAAAATCATCGTATTGGGTTCTGGTCCAAATAGAATTGGCCAGGGTATTGAATTCGATTATTGTTGCACCCATGGCTTGTTGGCTATAAAAGATTGTGGCTATGAAGCGATTATGGTGAATTGCAATCCAGAAACTGTTTCTACCGATTTCGATATTGCCGACAAATTATATTTTGAACCGGTATATTGGGAACATTTGTGGGAAATCATTGAGCATGAACAACCAGAAGGTGTAGTGGTGCAATTGGGCGGACAAACAGCTTTGAAATTGGCAAAGCGTTTGCATGAAAAAGGTATTAAAATTATAGGTACCAGCTTCGACAATATGGATATTGCCGAAGACCGTGGTCGCTTCTCCGATTTATTGAAAGAATTAAACATTCCGTATCCTAATTATGGTACGGCCTTTACTACCGATGAAGCGATAGAAGTTGCTAATCAGGTTGGTTATCCGGTTTTAGTAAGACCTTCTTATGTATTAGGTGGTCAGCGAATGCGTATTGTTATCAACGATGAAGAGCTAGAAAAAAGTGTAGTAAGCTTGTTGAAACATTTACCTGGTAATAAAATTTTGATTGATCATTTCTTAGATCGTTGTCAAGAAGCTGAAATAGATGCTATTTGTGATGGCGAAGAAGTGCATATCATGGGCATTATGGAACATATAGAACCGGCAGGTATTCATAGTGGTGATAGCCATTCGGTATTGCCGGTCTTTAATCTTGGTCCTTTGGTAGTAGATGAAATGGTAGATATTGCTAAAAAAATAGCCTTGAAATTAAATATAAAAGGCTTAATCAATATTCAATACGCCATTAAAGACAGTAAGGTATTTGTTATTGAGGCTAATCCGCGTGCCAGCAGAACTACACCATTTATAGCTAAAGCTTATGGAGTTCCTTTCTTACACATTGCTACACAGGTAATGATGGGTGTAAAAAAACTAAAAGACTTTACTATTGTGAAACACTTAGATGGTTTTGCAGTTAAAGAACCGGTATTTAGTTTTAATAAATTCCCGAATGTAAATAAAGAATTAGGACCTGAAATGAAAAGTACAGGAGAAGCGATTCGATTTATAAAAAATCTTAGAGACCCGTGGTTTAGAAATTTATATAAAGAGCGCAGCATGCATCTTTCTAAATAAGTTTCATGATACAGTTCGAGTTTAAAACCTTTGATAGCCTCAACATACACGAATTGTATGCCATTATGCAAGTGCGCAATGAGGTATTTGTATATGAGCAACATTGCTATTATCAGGATTTAGATGATAAAGATCAAGCCTGTATCCATGTATTAGGCTGGAACGAGCAGCAACAATTAGTGGCCTATTGCAGAATATTACCTCCAGGTTTGACCTATCCTACCCATGCTATAGGTAGAGTATTGGTGATTGCTACTTACAGAAAACTGCAATTAGGAAGAGTGCTGATGCAAAAAACACTTGCCTATATCCAATCTGAATTTGGCCAGGTGCCATTAACCATTGAAGCACAACTCTATTTGCAAACATTTTATGAATCGCTCGGTTTTATAAGAACGAGTGATGTATTTGATGATGCTGGAATAGACCATGTGGAGATGAAAATGCAATTATAAGCAATACGTTAAATCTTGTATTCAAACCGAATTTATTGCTCTATTCTGTAATACCTTTACAAATAATTTATTTTTTATGGCAGCACAAAAAAATCCGAAAGACAGTTTTAATATTATGAGCGAATTGGTATTACCCAATGATACTAATACCTTAGGTAATTTAATGGGCGGCAAGCTCATGCATTGGATGGATATTGCTGCGGCAATATCTGCCATGAAGCATTGCAATTGTCCGGTAGTAACGGCATCTGTGGATAATGTATCGTTTGCTAACCCTATAAAATTAGGCAATCTATTAACCCTAGAGTCTAAAGTAACTCGAGCTTTTAATACATCAATGGAAGTATATATAAAAGTATGGGGCGAAGACTTGTCGGCACAATATAAATATGTGAGCAATGAAGCGTATTTGACATTTGTAGCTTTAGATCCTAATGGCAAGCCAAGAAAAGTGCCCGAGCTTATTCCTGTTACCGAAGAAGATCAAAAAATGTATGAAGGCGCTATGCGTCGCAGGCAAGTGCGTTTGATATTAGGCGGAAAAATGAAACCAGAAGATGCCGGTGAATTAAAAGCATTATTTATTAAAGACTAATACATGTTAGATAGAGCTACTGCACCGATTATTAAAGATCCTATTCATTTTAATTTTGAATTACCTGCTATCAATACGCATGCACTCAGCAATGACGTGCCTTTATATTGGTTAAATGCCGGCGTTTTAGATGTTGTAGAAATCAATTGGATTTTTGATGCTGGCATTTGGCAAGAGCCGCATCAAGGAGTTGCTAATGCTTCGGCTGCCTTATTAAAAAATGGCACGCTTAGTAAAACGGCAAAACAAATAAACGAAGACTTAGAATTATATGGTGCAAGTTTAAAAATAGGAGCGAGTAATGATTATGCATCTATTACCTTACATTGTTTGGTAAAACATTTAGCGACAATACTTCCTACTATTGCGAGTATACTTTTCGAAGCTTCTTTCCCAGAAGAAGAAATAGAAATCTTTAAAAAGAATGCGCTACAGCGTTTGGCTATCAATTTAAAGCAATGTGAATTTGTTGCCAATCAAAAAATTGATGCACATGTTTTTGGTGCCCAACACCCCTATGGTCGATATACCACTAGTGCTTCTTTAGAAGCGCTCAGCAGTGATATGTTGCGCAACTTTCATAAAGCAGCGTATCAAATGAATACGTGTAAAATTTTTATGGCAGGCAAAGTTGGAGCGCAAGAAATAGATTTAATCAATCGTTATTTCGGAGCTACGACTCTAGCGACTACAGCTAAGAATGTAAATAATGAATTTACAATAAGCTCTGATGCGCCATTTAAATCCTATATTGAAAATGATGCGAATGCGGTGCAAGGAGCTATTCGTATTGCAAGAACGATACCTAATAGACATCATCCTGATTTTGCGCCATTAGTAGTTTTGAACACCTTGTTTGGCGGTTACTTTGGCTCTCGATTAATGAGCAATATTAGAGAAGATAAAGGCTATACTTATGGAATTTATAGTTCACAATCTTCTTATATACATTCTGGTATGCTATGTATTCAAACAGAAGTAGGGCGTGATGTACTTCAATATGCAGTAGACGAAATCTATAAAGAAATGGATCTTTTATTGCAGGAATCCATTGAGGAGGAAGAACTCTTATTGGTAAAGAATTATTTATTGGGCAGCATATTAGGTGATTTAGATGGACCATTTTCTATTTTGCAAAGATGGCGTTCTTTGATTTTAAATGGACTTGATCAGCAGACCTTCCAAAAAAATATAAATACTTATAAAAACATCACAGCAATTGAATTACAGCAATTAGCTAAAAAATATTATAACGCAACCGACTTCTTTGAAATTCAAGTTGTCTAAATAAACTAAATAACTAAAGGCTAAACTTTAGTTGTACTAACTATTATGATCAAAACATTTTTTGCATTTATATTTTCACTTTTAGCAATTACTAC
Source organism: uncultured Bacteroidota bacterium (assembly GCA_903912405.1). Lineage (GTDB taxonomy): Bacteria > Bacteroidota > Bacteroidia > Chitinophagales > Chitinophagaceae > CAIWHF01. The sequence continues at coordinate 32,796 of CAIWHF010000023.1, forward strand.
TATTGCTCAAACAATAAGTATTCAGGGTAAGCTGAGAGATGCTAATAATGAACCTATTGCTTATGCTACTTTAAATTTAATGGATGCCGATGCGAAGAAAGCAGTAGCCGGAGCTCAAAGTTTAGACAATGGTAATTTTTCTATTCCTGTTTCAAAAAAAGGAGTTTATTATATTACGATTAATACTTTAGGTTATGAATCGTATATCGGTTCTAAAATAAGGATCAATCAATTAGATTCTTCCATTGCAGTTGGCATCATCAAATTAAAAACGCAAACAAAAAATTTAAAAATAGTAGAAGTAAGAGCAGAAAAATCCATGATGCAAATGGATATTGATAAACGCGTTTTTAATGTAGAAAAAAATACGACTACGAGTGGTGGCAGTGCTGCCGATGTTTTACAAAATGTGCCTTCTGTGGCTGTTGATTTGGATGGCAATGTAAGTTTGAGAGGAAAAGGGAATGTAACTATTTTAATTGACGGCAGACCATCTACGATGTTAGGAAGCGATGTAGCTTCTGCACTTCAAAGCCTTTCTGCAAGCAGTATAGAAAGTGTAGAGGTTATCACTAATCCATCTTCAAAATATGATGCTCAAGGCATGTCGGGAGTTATTAATATTATTACCAAGCGAGATAAGAAATTTGGTTTGAATGGTGTAGGCACCATAGGCATTGGTACTTTAAACAAATACAATGGAAGCGTAAATTTGAATTTGAAAAATAATAAGTGGAATGTATTTGTAAATGCGAACGGAAGAATTAATAACACCTATAATTACGCTACTATCAATAGAAGTAATAAAAATGATGCTATTCGCTCTACTAGTTATGAAGATAACGACAAGTATCGATTTGGGGGTATGGCTTCCATAGGTGCAGAATATACCTTTAGCAAGCAAGATGTTTTGATGTTTACACAATCCTTAAACAGAATGAAATTTGGAAGTGATGCTAATACGAAATATGAAGTCTATAATGGAAGCATGCAAACGCTTTTACAAAATAGACATGGAAATTTTGATGGCGGACCCATATCTACAACTTCAGCGCTAAATTTTAAACATAAATTCAAACAGCCAAAAAAAGAACTCACTGCCGATCTTTCTTATTCCCATACCTGGATGAAAAGACAACAAGATTATAACACTACTACTACCAATTATTTGTTGATGCCTCCTATGAACATTGTTTCTCAGTTGAATCAAAATGCTCCGGGGCTGGGTACTATGAATAACTTTACAGGAATGATCGATTATACTATGCCTATGTTTCATGGTAAGGGAAAATTAGATGCCGGTTTGAAAACACAACGTAGCCATTTCGACAATAGCAATACGCCTACAAAAAATTATGGTGACCCAACGTATACGACAACCGATACGAGCATGAAAAGTGATTATAATTATAATTTGCAAATTGATGCCGCATATATCAATATGGCAAATACTAAAGGCAAATGGGGTTATCAAGCCGGATTACGTTTAGAAAATGCTACTTATAAGGGATCGACCAATATATATTCACTATTGACATACGAAAATCATTTTTTGAATTTATTCCCTACTACTTATATTTCCTACCAAGTATCCCCAAGTCAAACTTTTTATTTAAGCTATTCAAGAAGAACCAATAGACCTGGCTTTAGAGATATGATGCCGTTTTTAGATTTATCGAACCCGCAAGATTCAAGCATGGGTAATCCTAATTTAAAA
>CAIWHF010000024.1 GCA_903912405.1 uncultured Bacteroidota bacterium
AAAAACAACAATAATCAAAGCGATAATTACCGTTTGAGTATTTAATTTAATTCCACTTCCAAAACCGTCAGTTTCTTTTTTGACCTCACTTACTGGTGTAGCAGGAGTTTCTGTTTTTGCTGTATCTTTTTTAGAAAACATATCCAATCCAAAATAAGAAGAATCCTTTTTGTCTAGCCCAAGAGCTTTTTTGATAATAGCTAAATCGGGATGAGCCTCTTTAACTAATTCTACAATAGCTGGTTCGCCTTGTTCTCTTACATAGATTTTAGCAAATTGATATGTTGAGGGAATATTATTTTCTACGTTATATCCTTTATTAATAAGGAAATCATATACCACTTGTGGATTGTTATACACAATGTATTTAAGAGGTGGCACGAGCAAAGGAGTTTGTCTTGTGCTATCAGATTTGTAATTGCTTACGGGAACTGCTGGTCCCATATTTCTTGGTAAATCCATAACGCTTAAATCATCGTTTGATACTAGGTAATTTGACTGTGAATGATCAGGAATGTACTGCATCTGTTTAAATATTAAGTTTTAAAAAAAAGGCAGCCGCCGATTTGGTAGCTGCCTCTATTTTTTTTGGGTGCTAAATTTTAGCAGGCCAGTGGGTTATTACATACCCAAGTTACGCGGCTGAGAACGTATTAAAGCGATGTCAGCTACTGGGTTACCTACTACGCGAGGCGCAACAGCTAATTCTTTAGGGTTTTTACCAAACAACATATGAGAATTGCTAGTTTTAGCTTTCAATGTGAATGTTAAAGTTAAAGTATTAGTTACACCAGAGAAGTCGATAGGTAATTGAATACTTGTACGACCATCAACTACTAATCCGAAATCAATCGCATCGATTACCAATGGATTTAAGTTTGTCGGAGATACATAGTTAGTTGGTTGCCATAAGTATTGTAACAACTTACCAGTTGGGAAACGCTTTTGAATTGTAAAAGCATTAGCATACTGAGTTGCTGTACCTACGAAGTAACGTAAACCTTGGATAACGAAAGGGTTACCTAAAGTTTCTGTACGAACCTGATCGTGAGAGTTAGCGCCACCACCTGTTTCAGCAACAGTTACGGTTACACCAGCAGGTTGTACTAATGGAGTTACGTTTCCGTCAAATAAAATAGCGATTGCTGGGTTACTAGGACCTGCATTCGTTACACGGAAAGTTAATGTGCGATCTAAAGGTTCTACTACGTTTTGCATAGCTGCCTCTAAACCACCTTGGGCAAAATAGCTGGATTCTGGACCCATACCATAATTACCACCCGACAAATCGCTACCACTATAATTAGAGTAGTCTGCCGCTTCTAAATAGAAATCTTGCATATTCATACTTGATTGGTTTTTGTTTTTATTGTTAATTTATATTGATTTATTGTTTTTTTTAAGCTACTTCTTTTACAACCTGGATTTTGTATTTTTTTACAATAGGTTCAATAACTATTGCATAAATAATTAAAGCAACAATGATAGTTGCTAATGATGTCCAGAATGCTCTCCAATCGATGTTTGTCATTTTGTTGTTTTTTTTGTAATTACTGATTACGTTATTATCTTCACAAATATATTGCATATTTGTTATATTCAAAATAAATCTATCACTTTTGTATAGACGACTAGCGTTCATAGTTATTAACAAATCGTGTGTCGTAATGGTTAATAACACTTTTGTTGTATGAACGATAAATAAATAGAATAGAATGTTCGCTATCTCATTTCGTAAAAATGCGCGTAATCACGGAATAGCATTTTCATAGCATCTTCCTTAGATAGCGTTCTGCCAGTAGCATCGCCAACTCTCATTCGTTTGGATATTAGTCTTGGGTTCTGTCTAACAAATTCCATTACTGCCGATTTAAACTCATCTGGAGTTCCACCAATAATTTTATGTTCAAGCATATCTATATATACAAAGAAACTTCTACGCTTTTTAAATTCATCTTCGGAAATCGAACCAATCTCTTTGTATTGACGAACAGCCTCATAATATCTTCTGTCTACTAATATTTGTGCAATCTTCATTAAAGGATAATTAGGTAAACTATCTTCAATCCTATCTACATCATCTAACTGATGGTGCAAACGTACATAAGCTGCATTTTGCCATTCTGTTTGAGTAACCTTTGATACGGACTGATGCGTAATCATAATATCCATTCCTGAATGTCGGTTAGTAGTCATAGCACCAATAAGTGATTTACCTTTTGCGCCAGTCATATACTTATCTATATCCTCAAGAACTAATAATCCATTTTTGAAATTAAAGATAGCGTATTCAGCTACCAATTTCATTTTATCTAAATCATATTGTTTTCCATATTCATCAAAAGGTGGAACTCTCCTTGCACGAGCTTCTGTAAGTGTCTTAATATATTTTGGCAATACTGGTTTATATTTTTGATAAGACTCCTCATTATTAAAGTCTAGTATCAATGCTTTTCTAGCACGCTTTCCAGACCTATTATTATCCTGAACATACTTATCAATATCTTTAACACCTTGATACGTTTTTCCAACACCTTTCATACCACAGATAACTGTAAGCAGAGGTTGTCTTTCCAAATCCGAAGAATTGTAAACTATCTTTTTTCTGCCAGCGTGTGCATTAAATAAACTATTGCTCATTTATCTTTAATTAGAGATTAATAATTAATTCTTTTTCAAGTTTCAAATTTTTGTGATGAGCTATTAGTGACGTAGCTGATTTAATAAATCCTTCAGCTTGTTCACTCCCTTCCCAAAAAGCAATTCCATCTTTATTCGGTTTCAAATAATATTCTTTTAGTTCTGGCTTATAACACAAGTATCCTATTTTCTCATTGGTATTAATATCCATAACACAAACACAATATAATTCTTCCTTTATATCT
>CAIWHF010000025.1 GCA_903912405.1 uncultured Bacteroidota bacterium
CACTTCCGTACTTTGATCTTTAATAGACCCCGAAACGGTAATTAGTTTAGATTGCGCAAAGAGGCTATTAGCGCCCATTTGCAAGAGCAGGCAAAGCAGTAAATATGGTTTCATAGAAGCCTTAAAGTTAACTACTAAATATAAGGCATTAATAAAGTAATCAATTAATGAATTGTTAATGCGTTTTAGATATTAAAAAAAACATTAACTTAGATTACTTATTTTTTAACCAACCCTTATAAAATGACTAAAAAATTACTATTAATTAACTTTCTAATTACCCTCTTAGCAGCTTTTCAAAGCAATGCACAAACACAAGGTACCCTTACTTGGTCTTTTACGCCAACATCACACACTGGATATTCAGGTACACGACATGTATTAGCCGTATGGATTGAAACGAGTACTGGTGCGTTTGTAAAAACTAAAATGCGCTATGTAGGTGGTGGCACAGACGATCATCTTCCAACATGGGCTGCACAAGCAGGTTGCTCAAATGTAAATGCAATATTATCTTCTTCCGGTTGTAATACTACTGATGCTACAACTGGCGCAACACTTGCTTCTTATGCAACACGCACCGGCACTTGGGATGGTAAAAATGTAAATGGCGCCGTAAATGGCACCACTGTTGCAGATGGTAATTATCGACTAGCGGTGCAACAAACTTGGAACCATGGAACATCTGCTACTACTACTGTATATTATAATTTCACTAAAGGTACCACAGCTACGCATGCAACTGGTACTGCGGATGCTAATTTTTCTGCAATTACACTAGATTGGGTTCCTTTTCCAGCAGGTGTTGATGCCATAAATTATGCACAAGCTAATGCAGCAGTTTATCCTAATCCTTCTAGAGATGGCAATATTACAGTACACTATAGTAATGCTTCTAAAATTAGAATTACCAATATACTAGGCACAGAAGTGGCAAATTATAAAGTAGCCATTACTGCACAAGAAGCCGATTTAATGGTTGACTTAGGCAATGTAGCTAATGGTATTTATATGGTGCAAGTAAGCAACGAACAAAGTTTGGCTACCTACAAAGTACTGATCAACAAATAAAATAAAACATGATAGCATTTAAAAAGCGTCTCTTTGGAGACGCTTTTTTTATTCCGTTGCGGCTAGAATAGTGTTCAAGCCAGGTGTTTGAAAAACTTGAAAATTTCCCTTTTCATCAGAGTAGATGAGATAGGCTTGTAATTCGGAGTGTGCTTTTAAAAAGATCATCGATTTTTCTAAGCCCATTACCAAAAGTCCAGTAGCATAGGCATCTGCAGAGATGCAATCGGCAGCAAATACAGAAGCACTTAAGAGATTATTTTGTGTAGGATAGCCCGTATGCGGATCGATATGATGGGCATACTTCACTCCTTTTATTTCGGTATAGCGTCTGTAATTGCCCGAAGTAGCCATAGCTAAATTATGCATACTTACAATGGCTTTAATTTCGTTATGCCCCTCTTTGTTATCAAAAGGCTGTTCTATTCCTACGGTCCATAAGCTAGCATCTGCTTTCTTACCACTAGCATATACCTCCCCACCAATTTCAACTAAAAAAGAAAAAACACCTTTTGATTTTAAAAAGCGCGCCACCACATCTACAGAGAAACCTTGTGCAAATGCATTGAAATCAAGCGCAACACGTGGATCTTTTTTTACAACTTTATTTTTTTGAATACTTATCAACTCAAATCCAACAAACTTCAAAATACTATCCACCAAAGCACTGTCTAAAAATTGTTTTTTACCCGGTCCAAACCCCCATGCGTTTACAATAGGATATACTGTAGGATCAAAAGCGCCTTCCGTAGAACGCCATACTTCTTTACCTTTATTAAAACAGGTAATAAATAAGGAATCTAAGCGCACTTTTTTATCGTTTGCATTTACACGACTAATAATAGAATTAGGTAAGTAGGTAGATAAAGAAGAATCAAAATGAGCTAGTAGTAATGCAATGTCTTGTTCAAAATTTCGATGCAAGGGATCTATATACGTAATATGATAGGTGGTACCTTGGGCATTTCCACTCAGTTGTATCGCTTGATCTTGCGCCTTCAAAGCGGGACAAATAAATAAATAGCTTGCGAAAAGCAACAAATATTTCATACTATAAAGTTAGTGTACTTCACTAAAAAACTTCACCTAAATTAACAGAAATACCATTAGAGCCATCTTTACCGATGCCATAATCTATACAAATATTAGTATTGGAATGTTTGTTGGCTTTGATTCGTATTCCAGCTCCATAGCCTATGGCTACCCCTCTGATATTCGTATTAATTTCTCTGGATATAGATTGCGCATTAGTAAATACCACACCACCAATCAATCCATTTTTAGAAATACCGAAACGATATTCGGTTTCTACATATAATAAATTTCTGCCCCTATATCTTCCTTGAATAAAACCTCTACCGGTATTATAGGTATCGTCCCAACCAGTGGAAGGCAACAACAAATATGGAGGAATGCCATTAAGCGTAAGCCAGGAATAAGACCAAATTGCCAATACATTTTGAGTATGCGTATTGAGTCGAATATATTTTCGCACATCTATCAATAAGGATTGCCAATCAGCACCACTACCAAAAGCAATCAAATTGGGACGGAAAACAACATTAGCAAACCAACCTTGACTAGCATTGAGTGGATTGTTTCTATTATCGTATAATAATTTAAATACTGGACCTACCGCTTTTTCAGTTGTGGAAGAATCATATTTTTTAAAGGAAGACAATGTTGTTGTCGGATTTAATTCTTGAATATTATAAATATAATCATAGTACAAACCAATACCAGCATACCAATTTTTGGCAATAGCATGCGAAAGAGTTTGATGTAATTTAATGTATCGATAGTCAATATAATTTGCATCGGTAAGTTTTGATCGTGCGCCAAGCCCATAGGTGATAGATGGATATTTCAAAAAACGCCAATCTGTATTGACATTCCATGTATTATCCTTAAACCACCAATTCGATTGAATGGGAATCATAAATTGGTTATTAATAGTATAGGTAATACTGGTTAGAATCGTATTGTTTTTTTCTTTTTGAAGAGCCGCATTTCTGTTTACAAAAAAATTGGCATTCACCGAAGCAGCCCAGTTGGTTTGCATAGAATAACCAATAGCAGGGACTACAGAGCTTTCTACTTTTTTAACATTAGCTAACTTAGGCTTACTATTAAACAATTGCAGACTTAAATCATAAAGATCCGTTTCATTTGTTTGTGCTATACAGTGCACTTGTAGCAAAAGCAAGCATACTATAGGAAATAATATATATTTAAATTTCAAAGGCTTAAAGTATTATTCATATTTGACTTGTTTTTCAACAAATCGTTTAATGTGCAAAAATAAAAAAAGCATCCGAAGATGCTTTTTTTTATTTTAAATCTGCTGCAATTAAGCGAAGAAACTCAGATCGTGTTTCGTTTTTTTCAAAGGCACCACTAAAGGCCGAAGTAGTAGTCACTGAATTTTGTTTCTGCACACCACGCATCATCATACATAGATGCTGCGCCTCAATAACAACAGCCACTCCTAGAGGATTTAATGCTTCTTGAATAGCATCTAATATTTGATGGGTTAATCGCTCTTGCACTTGCAATCTGCGTGCAAAACAATCTACCACACGCGCAATTTTACTTAAGCCCGTAATATAACCGTTAGGAATATACGCTACATGAGCCTTTCCAAAGAACGGCAACATGTGATGCTCACACAGAGAATACAACTCAATATCTTTAACAATTACCATTTCACTATACGACTCATGAAATTTTGCAGAGTTTAAAATGGAACGGGCGTCCATTTCATAGCCTTGAGTAATATACTGCATAGCTTTTGCTACACGCTCTGGAGTTTTCAAAAGCCCTTCGCGTTGTGCATCTTCGCCAATTAAATCGATAATGCTTTTATAATTACCTGATAAATCGGTAGTAGTATGCTCGTCGTAGTGTTCTATTTTTTTATACGCCATAATTAGTTTTATTCTCCAAAGTATTCAACATAAATACTCTTTGTCTCTATAAGTTTTACTGCATGTAAGCTAGCACCATGAGCAGCAATAGGTTCTTTTAATTGATTCCAAATACCAATCGCTAAATTTTCTGCACTGGTAAATACACCCTTCATAAAATCAACATCTAAATTTAAATTGCGGTGATCTACTTTTTCAATAACCACTTCCTTGATTAAGACACCCAAGGTTTTTGCATTGAAAACAAAACCTGTTTCTTTATTAGGCTCGCCTTTTACGGTAACATGTAATTCGTAATTGTGTCCATGCCAATTAGCATTTGCACATTTGCCAAAAACATCTAAGTTTTTTTCGTCACTCCAATTGGTATTCTCTAATTTATGAGCCGCATTAAAATGCTCTACACGTGTTAAATATATCATAGTACTATTTATTACACAAAAGTAACTTTAGTAAATCGTTTAACAAAAAAAATACGGGTTTAGCTTCAAAACTCTTCACAATTCCCTACTTTTAGGCATGCAAATGCTGCTTATTTCCGCAACTCCATTCGAAGTACAACCCTTGTTGTCTTACCTTTCTAAACAATGGAAACAAGAAAATAGTTGTGTGTTTTCCAAAAAAAATAAGCGTATTGAAATCTTGTATACGGGTGTAGGTGCTGTAGCCACCACGTATAGTTTGCAAAAGCAATTACAAATTAGTACTTACCAATTAGTCATACAGGCAGGTGTAGCAGGTGCTTTCCCTAGCTCCATTGCATTGGGTTCTGTTTGGGCAATAGCTGCTGACTGCTTCGCAGACCTTGGAGCAGAAGATCATGACAACTTTTTATCTGTTTTTGATCTTGGCTTATGCAAAGAAAACGAAAACCCTTTTACTCAACAAAGAATTGTAAATCATCATCTTAAAAAACTATCCTTAACTATTCCAAGTGCTTCTGCAATAACCGTTCAAAGTACAAGCGGTTCTGAACGTAGTATAACACAACGTAGTAAATGGCAGGCTGATTTGGAAAGTATGGAAGGCGCTGCTTTACACTATGTTTGCAATAAAGAAGAACAAGCTTATATTCAAATTAGATCAGTTTCTAACTATATTACGCCAAGAGATCGAAGTACTTGGAAGATGCAAGAGGCTATCGCATCCCTTAATCATTTTATCATTGAATTTATTGAATCGCTTTCGCTATGATAAAAAAATTCTCTCTAATTGGACTAATTCTATTTATTATAATCTATGCTTTTCAAGCATGTACTAATAAAGTAGCCTATCCATATACATCTTCGCAATTCCCCAACGAAGTTGCTCAAATTATTATTACTAATTGTGCAACTGATGGTTGCCACAATCAACAGAGTTATCAGAATGCTGGCGGATTATTGCTGGATAGTTGGGAGGCGTTAATGAATGGAAGTAATAATGGCGCCTGTGTAATTCCATTTAGCCCAGAAAATAGTTCATTACTATATTATATCAATAGGGATAGTGCAGAAGGCATCGTTGCCAAGCCAACCATGCCTATTAATAAAACGCCTCTTACTAAAGCACAATATAAAATAATTCGTGATTGGATTACCAACGGAGCACCTAACAGTGATGGCATTGTTCCATTTTCACAGCAAGCCACTAGCCGACAAAAAACTGTACTTACCCTTCAAGGATGCGATAAGCTGGGCATACTAGATGGCAATCAAGTCATTGCACGATACATACCTATTGGGACCAACCCTCAAAGTGAATCTCCGCATGCTGTTCGGGTAAGTAAAGACGGAGCATATGCTTATATTAGTTTTTTAGCCGGTACTGCCATTCAGAAAGTAGATTTAACAAGCAATCAAGTAATAGAGAGTATTGACATTGGAGCAGGCTCATGGAATATTTTACACGTATCGGAAGATGGTAAAAAGCTCTTAGTGTGTGATTGGCAAAGCAATGGTAAATTAGTATTGCTTCAAACCAATCCTTTACAAGTACTTCAAGAATTTGGAGGCGGTGCTACGGGTTTATTTACCTTTCCACATGGTATTATCGCCAATTCAAGTTTCGATACGTTTCATGTTACTTCACAATATGGTAATTTTATTTATAAATTTTCTGCAGACGAAAATATGTATGCTAAAATTTCATTAGATGGCAAACCTATATCTAATGCTACTGGTTTATTAGACCCGCATGAAATTTATTTCACTCCCGATAGAAGTAAATATTTTATTACCTGTGAAGCCAGTGATGAAGTGCGCATCTTTGATGCTCAAAAAGACACTTTAATAAAAACATTAGTAGTTGGCAATTTTCCGCAAGAAATTGCCATGTCGAAAACTAAACCTTATGCATTTATTACCTGTAGTGAAGATATTTCTAGTTATCCTGGTTTTAAAGGATCGGTGTATGTAATTAATTACAACACATTAACAATTACGAAACGAATAGATGCACCTTTTTATCAACCGCATGGAATAAACGTAGATGATCGCAATAGTATTTTTTATGTGTATAGTAGAAATGTAAATCCATCTGGCCCTGCGCCACACCATAGTTCTGACTGTGCAGGTAGAAATGGCTACTATCAAGTATTTGATTTAAATACCCTCAATTTAAAAACTACAAAGCGTTTCGAAACCATTGTAGATCCTTATTCTGCAGACACCCGTTTTAAATAAATATATACGTATGCTTACCACTTCTCTACACCACATTAAAATTGCAGCACCCATTGGCTTGCATGCAGAAGAAGCGCTTATCATTAACAATTTTGAAATCGATGTTGACATTAGCTTTCATGCAGATATCGAAAACCCGCTACCCTATGCAGATTATAGCAGCATACAGGCTATTGTAAAAGAACATATGCAAGTAGGGGCGCTAATAGAAACCCATGTGCAAGCAATTTACAAAGCACTTAAAGACACCTTTACAAAAGCCGACAAAATAAAAGTATGCATACGAAAAATGCACCCGCCTTTAGATGGCGAAGTGCGTTATGCACAAGTTTGTTTTGAGCATTAA
>CAIWHF010000026.1 GCA_903912405.1 uncultured Bacteroidota bacterium
AGCGTTGCTTCTACATATAGTGTTTGAGAACCTGGAGTTACTAAATTATTGATAGCATTATTACGTGCATTGGTACACGTGAAAAAACGCCATTCTGCACATTGTGTAGTCAAGGTTACATTACCAGAATAAACCCATTCTCTATATCCCGGAATAACATTAGATACACTCACACAGGTGCTTTGAGAATTTGGACAGCCAATACTCACCTCTGTTCCATTCAAGGCACCAGCCATTGTTGTAGTAGCCTTGTTTAAAGTAAGTGTACTACAAAATCCTGTACAATTATTGGCATAGCCAAGCGTAACCGTTGCCGGCTCGGTAGTACCTGCACAATCTCTATAAAAGATAAAATTAACTTTATACGTAGATCCACTGATCCACTGGTAAGTTATTTCACCACCAGCTGCATGTGATGCCAAAGATTGTTTACTAAATAAACCTATTTGTAATAAAATAAATAATATAGCAATGCTAATTTTAGAGCAATGAAGTTTCATAAAGAATAGTATCGATTATTGGAATTAAATTTAACCAATTTTAATGTAGCCAACAAAAAAAATAGTGTTACAACAGGATCCCCAAAGGAGATATTTTATTTATTTGCTTTTCACAATCAATGAAATAAACAAAATAAATAAGGAAATAAAAGATATGAAATATTCAACATATTGACTATCAATAACTTTGGAAAAATAAAATAAAGGGAAAAAGTGAACTAAAATGGAACTTAATAGTTTTATTGATAGTAAAAATATTATTATATAAGCTCCTATTTCCATTTTAGGGTTAGCAGCAATAAGAGTAATAAAACCACGTGTAGCAAAACGAATGAAGAGGATGCCAATGCAAGATCCAATAAATAGTAAAATAAGGTTAGAAGAATAAGCCGCTAGTGCAAAAATATTATCTATAGAAAAAGCTAAATCCATAAACTCAACCATTATTATGGTACTTATAAAAAGTCCAAAATATGGGTTTAGTTGTTTATATATCCAATTAGATTTATTTTCAATTGTATCTTCATCTTCACTTTTCTGTATTACTTTTTGTTTGTACCAATTAAAAAAAAGAAAAAGAAGATAAATGCCACCTAGGAATTTCAACCACCAAAATTTCATTAAATAACTTGCGCACAAAAAAGCAATTATTCTAAACATATAGGCACCTACAATACCATACTGTAGGGCTTTTGACTGCTGATTTTTTGGCAAATCTACAACCATGGTTGCTAAAACGGCCGCATTATCAATTGACAATACAGCTTCTATAAGTATGATATTAATGACTATCAGTAAAGAAGAAATGGGATGCTGAATTATTTCATGTAAAAATTGAACGAACATTATCTCAAAGATATAAAAATACTAATTGGTAAATGATCGGATATTTTTCTAGCATTTTTTAAAGAATTAAATGACGTAGAAAAGTCAATACTCAATGGTTCAGAAATTGATAATTCATTACTTTCAAAATAAAAATTATCATACATATTAGCCAAATGCAAACCATTTATTGATTTCATTTTTAATGTAGTTGCTGTTTTGGTGAGCGCATTTTTGAAATGATACGTATATAATTTATTAAATGCGCTATTGAAATATGGACAATTGAAATCGCCTGCAATTACTACATGTTGGTTTTTTAAATTTGCTAATTGGTATAATTGAATAATTTCAAATTCGGGATGTTTATTTTTGGGTACCGTATGTAAATTAACTAACGTAAACGTATCTTTTTGATTAGCAAATGTAGCAATGTACGGTTCTCTATCAATAGTTAATTGGAGTGGAGCATATAAATACGGCTTACCAATAAGTTTAATTTTATTTTTCCATATAAAGGCATAGCGTTCTATACCCTTTCCAATAGTTGGATTACTTACTGCATAGTCCCAATCCGAACCCTTGTTTCTCAAACAATTTACTAATTGGGCAATGGCTTGCGGACCAGTGTAGGTTGCATTTACCTCTTGAATTACAATAACATCGTAAGACTTCATTATATCCGCAATAAAATTGATGTTAGCTGGAGATTTAGACAGCCCAAAATTTTGAATATTCCAACTTAATACCTTTGTCTTAGCAACAACAGTATGGCAAAAAATAAAAAATAGTAGAAGGAGTCTATTCATTGTACAACAATTAAAAATAAATTATTAATTAATGCCAACGTAAGAAATAGAAAAAAGACAAATTTAGCGGAGACGGCGAGATTCGAACTCGCGATACAGTTTCCCATATACACACTTTCCAGGCGTGCTCCTTCAACCACTCGGACACGTCTCCGTTTTATTGGAAGCGCTAAGTTACAAATTAATTGTGATTCTTAAAAATTTGATTAGCATTAATGCTTGTCTGAAGTGCAATATCATTAATGGACATTTGTTTGATCTCTGCCAATATAGTTGCAACTAATGGGATGTAAGCGGGTTCATTACGTTTGCCTCTATGTGGCTCCGGTGCTAAATAAGGTGCATCGGTTTCTAAAACTAGATCCTTTAAATCAATTTCTTTAATAATATTTTTCAATGCAGCATTCTTAAAGGTTAATACCCCACCAATTCCTAAATGAAATCCTAAATCTATTAATTGCTTAGCTTCATCTAATGTTCCACTGAAGCAATGAAATATACCTGTTAAATTACCTTGTTGTTTCTTAGCGATAATCTGTATGCAATCTTGCGTACTTTCTCTACTGTGCACAACAATAGGTAAAGCATTTTGAAGTGCCCAATCAATTTGTAGCTCAAAGGCCATTTTTTGATTTGCTACAAAAGTTTTATCCCAATAGTAATCTAAACCAATTTCCCCTATTGCTGAAAATCTATTTGCATTAATCAAATAGGTTTGCATGTTTTCTAGAACATGTTGAACGTCATCTTTTACATAACAAGGATGCAATCCCAACATCGGAAAGCAGTTATTTGGATAAGCACTGGCAAGGTCTAACATAGGTTGCAGTGTTGAAAGATCACAATTAGGCATAAATATTTTATTTACTCCTTGTTCGTGGCTTTTTAAAAGTACGGAATCTATATCTTCAATAAATTGCTCATCATACAAATGCGCATGGGTATCTATAAACATAGTGCAAAGATATTTTAATTAGTTGTTTTTTTAAAACAAGCACCGTTACTTTGTTTTATATGAAATTAGATGTTTTAATTGTTGGACAAGGGATTGCTGGTACTATTGCCAGTTACCAACTAATTAATAAAGGCTATACTGTTGGTATAATTGATAACGCCAAACAGCATCTATCAAGCCAATTGGCAAGTGCTATAATCAATCCCTTAAGCGGTAAAAAATGGAATCAGGTTGCACAATTCGATAAATTTCTTAGTGATAGTTTATTATATTATAAAGGAATAGAAAAAATTTTAAACCAATCTATAATAAAGCCAAAAAATCATATTTACTTTTTTCAAAGTAAGGAGGAACAATTAGTTGCAAAACAACAAATTAACCCCGAATGGTTTACTATAAGTGAAGAGAAAGCATTTAAGAATATCAACAGTCCTTATGGCTTTGCACAGATAAAGCATTGTTATAGCATTGCACAGGATTTACTATTTGAAAAATGGAAACAATATATAGCACAGCACTATTATATAGAAAACACCCTTTTTGAATATCAAGAGTTAAAACATATAAATAACCAGTGGCATTATAAAGACATACAATCAAATGCTATTATCTTTTGCGAAGGTATAAATGCAATAAACAATCCATATTTTAAAGATTTACCTTTTACCAAAAACAGAGGCGATGTTCTTTATGTAAACATAGCAGGATTAGACAATAATTATATTTATAGTTTTAAAGAACGATTAGTACCAATTAAAAATCAACTTTTTTGGTTGGGCAGTAATCATACATGGGAATATACAGATTTATTAAAAAACGAAGAATGGGCTATTAGCTGCATACAGGATCTACAAGATCAATTACCCTATCCAATTCAGTTAATAGAACATAAAGTAGCGGAGCGACCAACGAGCATTGGACAACAAATTATGGCTATGCAGCACAAAGATTACTCCAATATGGGATTATTAAATGGGCTAGGCACAAGAGGTTTTTTGCAAGCCAGTACTCATTGTAAAGATTTACTTGCGAAAATGCAATTATAATTTAATTATTGAGGTTATTATCTTCAAAACCAGGACATAATACCTGATTATTAAATTTAGATTTAAACCCTCTATACCCAATGCCTACTTCAAAAGCGCCCGCATTCGAGATCCATTTAGAAACTTCTGGATTAGGTATATCGTAAGTACATGTTAGGTTATAATTTTTATAATCAATTCTAAGCAAACCAATTATAGCATCATTTAGGCGATAATAAGAACCCATGGTCAAAGCGAAATAGGCGTCAGGCATTACAGATGGTTGACGCCATGTAATGCTTGCACCACCAATCGTTTCTTCAAATGGATTTTGAGTAGAATAATTCCCAGTAAATGCTAAACTCCAGGCATTACTTAAGGTAAAACGCAAACCAGCATTGAAGGAATATCGAATCGCTTTTCTTACATAAGCATCATTAAAATAAGAGGTTTTTGGTCTGTTTAAATTAAATGCTGCTGCTCCTATATAATACTTAGTATTATTTTCTCTACCTAAACCACCAGATAAAGAAACTCCAGCAGCTAGCGTGTTGAAATTTATTTTATTGGCAAATACGAATTCCTTTGGATCCAAACTACCATCAAACGCTCCATTCGAAAATTGATTATTAGCGCGAATTCTAGTGGGATCAAAACTTTGTTGTACTGCTCCTCCTGTAAAACCTAAACTTATGTATGTGGCATGTTCGGATTCAATAGCTTTATTGAAAGTAAGTGAAGCATTAGCATACGTATTTTGAAGCGACAAACTACCGGCTACATCTTTAGACGCATTAAATCCTAGGGTAAAGAAATCTTTTAATCCATCTTTAATAAGTATTTTATTCTGTGCTTGAATATAGGCTGTATTGATGGGTGAATTTAAATAAGCCCATTGATTTCTATATATAGCATTAACGATAAAATCTCCTCTAAAAATACCCGCTAATCCAGGATTTCTATTAAGATTTTCATCATTGAATTGCGACATTAAAGCATCTTGAGCAAGTGCAACAACGTGCATAGAAACAAGTAAAAAAGTAATGTATATTTTTTTCATGATTTAAATTTTATCGAAGCATGGTTACATCTCCATTATACAATATCAAACTTCCATCGAAACAAGTAGCCTGAATGATATAGCTATACAATCCAGCATCGGAATAGATATTTTTAAAGGTTCCATCCCACCCGCTTAATTCATCATTGGTAGTAAAGTTATAATTTTCGAAGATTAATTGCCCCCATCGATTATAAATTTTCATAAAATTAATTTTTGCTTTAAATCCAGATCTAGGATAAAAGACGTCATTATTATCATCTGCATTTGGAGAAAACATATTGGGTATAAATACAAACTGATCATTACATTTCAAATTAATTCTGATAGTATCCGAACTTAAACAGTTTAATTCATTTGCCACAGTAGCTGTATAAGTGATGGGCACCTCTGGTCTAGTATATGTTGTAAAACAATTCGTACAAGTCAAATATAAACTTGGTGTCCACAAGATAGAAACAGCATTACTGGTTTGAGCTGTAATTGCTATCTGATCACCTGCAAAAATAGTGGTATCATTAGGCAATTGGATGACAGGCAAAGGAACTATTTTTAATTTAAAAGGATTCGATTGTCCTTTACACCCAAATGTGGATGTAGCATGAACAGTATAAATACCTGCTTGGCTAGCAAAATAAACAGAATCCGTTGCGCCAGCAATAGCATTATTATTCAGATACCATTGAAATGTACAAGGCATATTAGCTTTCGCTGATAATTTAAAAGAAGCTCCCTCGCAAATTTGCATTGAATCTTTCGGGTTAATCAGTACTGATGGATTAGCCTGCACTGATACGGTAAATACATTACTAAAGGAAGAACAACCATACGCATCTGCAATAAGCACTTTATAAATACCAGAGGCAGTTACGGTTATTGAATTTGTATATCCGTTTAGCATAGGTGCACCATTAAAATACCATTGATAGGTGGCATTCTGTAATATAGCAGCGGTAAGGGTTACACTACCACCTGAACAAAATGTGAGTGGACCAGATATGCTTATATTGGTATTTACAATATGAACATCCACCACAATAGCATTTGAAGTAGTAGTGCAATTAGATGAATTGGTAATTCTAATAGTATATGTACCTGAAGTTTTAGCTATATATATATTTGATGTAGCACCTGGTATAGCAATGCCATTATTATACCATTGATATGAATAATTAGCACCGGTAGTAGCTATCAGTATAGTACTATCTCCTTGACAAAATTGAACAGGGCGCTGCGCAATAATTGATGCTATTGGAGATGGATTGACCGTAACTTTGATGGTATCCATTGGCCCCAGACAATTATTGCCCACTGCTTGGTTTACATAATACGTAGTGGTTCCTAAAGTAGCGGTAGATGGAATCGGGGCTATTGTAGTGCCATTTACGGCTACAGGAAAATTATACCAATAAATAGTAGAACCTGCTATCCCTTGAGCTGTTAGTGGATTTGCTGCTTGTCCTTGACACAGATTTAAATTGGCAA
Organism: uncultured Bacteroidota bacterium; assembly: GCA_903912405.1. GTDB lineage: Bacteria > Bacteroidota > Bacteroidia > Chitinophagales > Chitinophagaceae > CAIWHF01. The sequence goes on from CAIWHF010000026.1 coordinate 6,660, forward strand.
CTATTGGTTTGGGAGGTATTGGATAAACAGTAACAGTGAAGCTGATTCTATTACTTTCGCAGCCTAAAGGTGTCACTTGACTCACATAATAAGTAGTCGTTCCCGCAATGGCTGTGTTTACAATTGGTGTATTTGTATTACCTACCCCACCAATTGCTGATGTATACCAAAATAAAGAATTTCCTGGTTGATAAACAACGGTAAGAGGCGTTGAGGCTGCATTTAAACAATACGAAGCATTTGCAACTGTTGGTGCAGGCGGTGTAGCATTTACTGTTACTAAAATCATTGATTTTGGTCCTTCGCAATTGCCACCAGACACCTGACTAACATAATAAGTTGTTGTTCCTATGGTATTAGTATTGGGGATAGGGGCCGTTGCACTCCCTACTGTCGACGAACCCACATACCATAATAAAGTATTACCACTAGAGGTTGAGGCTGTTAATGCGGGTGCATTTTGAAATTGACAATAGGTTAAATTTGAAGTAATTGGTGCAAAAGGGATAGCCGAAACGGTAATAGTAATAGGCACTCTAACACTCTCACATGCACTTGAATTAGTTTGACTTACATAATACGTAATGGTAAAGGGCACTGCTGTATTGTAAGTAGGAGTAAGCGAACTTGGCGTGCCGCCTGTTGCAACGGTATACCAATTGAGTGTGCATCCTGCAGCTGGAGAAATACCAATTGGGATAACAGCAGCAAACTGACAAACACTTATATTGCTTACAATGGGTGCTGGAGGTGTAGGATAAACGGTATTAGTAACCAACACTCGATCACTTTCACAACCACCATTCAAAGACTGTGAAACATAATAGGTAGTGGTGCCTGGCACACCAACATTTATGGTTGGCGCAGGGGTTATAGCCACCCCACCAGTTGCTGTAGCATACCAATTTAGTGAATAACCTGTGAGTGGTGTAACATTATAACTCAAACTTGGGTTGACTAATAGTTGGCAATAGGTAGTGTTTACTGCTACCGGAGGTGCAGGTTTGGGGGAAACAGTGACAGTAACCGGAACGCGCGGACTCTCGCATCCTGCTGCCGAAACCTGGGAAACATAATAGGTATAGGTACCAGGTGTAGCTGTATTGATCACTGGTGGAACCGTAGTACCTACCCCACCCGTTGCAGTAGTATAATAATTTAGCGTATAGATGGCAAGGTGATTAATAGAAAGTGTTAATGAACCAGGTGTTTGACAAAGTGCTACATTGGTTGTAGTTAAAACCGGTGGTGTAGGATTAACTATTACATTTATACTAGTAGGGTTGGATTTACACGCATTAATAGTAGCTACTGCCGAATAGGTTCCTGCATTCGTTAAGGCTACATTAGGAATAGTAAAAGAAGCATTGGGATTGCTAAAGTTATTAGGTCCAGTCCAAGCATACGTTGCCGTACCCGTTGATGAAGTTTGAGCACTCATACTCAAGGTTTGACCTTGACATAAGGGAGCATTAGTAGTTATAACTGGTGCATTAGGTTTTGGTCGAATGATAATAGTATATGCAATAGTTTGCTTGCTCGACAAAGGGCAACCATCATCTTGAAAGGTAAGAAAGAAAATATACGTACCTGGTGCAACATTGGTAGTATTCCATGAAAAACTAATGGTTGGACTAGTAGTATTATTACCTACAATGTTTGCAGTCATGCCGCTTGGTAAGCCACTTGGAGTAATAGAAATTTTATCACCATCTAAATCTGTAGGATTAATATTGAATGTAAGTGGAGCTGGTTGTTGTTGACATATAAATAATGAAGTATTGGAAAGCAGTGTAGCATTGCTACTTACACCTGTAATATTACCTACAGGAGGATTATTATTGCAATTATTAAATACAATAAAATTCATTTCCCGCATACTGGTACCTATCAATAATCCATTGCGATACTCATACACCCGTTCTACAACTAAGCTAATTTGGGTAATATTGGGGGTAAACGTTAACTGACCCGTAGAACTTGAGAAGCTGAATGTGCCAGCGGTAGTAGAAAGAGGAGCAGCTGCTGTGTAAGGAGGCGCATAACCAACATTTACAGCACCCGTTGTTAACCCAGGCACCAAAGCAAAAAATAAGGAATCATTTTCTATATCTACCGAACCTAAATTATAATTAGAGGGTTTATTAATACAGAAAAAAGGGGTGGGTAAAACGGTAAAGGTTGGTGATGAATTGGTAGCAAAGGTATTATTTAGCGTAGCTTCTAAATTGGTAATAGTAGAAGTTGTGGCTAAATTGGTAATACTATTACTCCTACCTGCACTTGTATTATTGCCCATGATACCAGTAAATAAAAATCGCCAATTGGTAGATGTGGTATTTAAGGTGATAATGTCTGAATAAATATACTTTTTAATCCCTGGAATGATATTATTAACATTGGTACATTTAGTATTGCCTATCTGAGATGGACATACAGGCGTTACTTCAACGCCAGAGCCTGGTTGAATACCCAAACTGATAGTTTGGAATAAGGTATTATTATTATAAACTTGCACTTCGGGTGTTGATGTTGCCAAACTTGGAAAGGCAGAACCGCCACAATCTCCGTATACCACTAGGGTTACTTGATACGTTAGGCCACCTAAATGCGTGTAATAAAAATCAGCCCCACTAATATGAGTCGCCTTTGCTTTAAAATTAAACGCAAGCAATGAAATTAAAAACCCAATAATGAAAATAAACCTAAATCTCATAACATCCATATTTAAGTTAAAAATAAAAAAAATAAAACGGTTTACATACTTATAGACCTACAAATATTGAATTAGGTTGAACATTTAATAAAATACTATCTTTACAATATGAATTCAGCAGCATTAAAAACAGCTTTATTAACAATTGCTAGCCTTTCACTCTTCACTATATGCCTTATAGAACTAAGTGGAGTGAGCAAAACAGCCCTAATCAATAAGTTTAAAGAGACTAAGCAATTAGATCCTATGCAGGACCCAATTATAGAGCAAGTAACCCAAATGCCCAAAACGACCTTGACCTTCGAAGAAACTAATTATGATTTTTCAGATACAACCGAGGGCGCTATTTTAAAACATTATTTTAAATTTAAAAACACAGGAAAACAAGCACTTATAATTGCTAAAGCAGTTGCTTCATGTGGTTGCACAGTTCCTAGCTATCCCAAATACCCAATAGCACCAGGCCAATCAGATTCTATATTATTAGAATTTGATAGCCATAATAGAATTGGCCAAAATCATAAAAACGTATTGATATATAGCAATCACGAAGGTGGTAGCTTATCTATTGGATTTAATGTACTTATAAAATAAATATGCAAAAACTTCGTCAATATTTATCCTTAATTAAATTTAGCCATACCATTTTTGCATTACCCTTCGCATTAATAGGTTATTATTTAGCTATAAAAGATGTTGAAATTTTTTCAAACACTTCAAAGATTAAAATGTTTTTTCTAGTCGTGTTATGTATGATATTTGCTAGAAGTGCAGCAATGGCCTTCAATAGGTATATAGACCGAAAAATTGATGCTAAAAATCCTCGTACCGCCTCAAGAGAAATTCCAGCTGGCATAATACCAGAGCAAAAGGCACTATATTTTGTACTAATAAATTGTGTTTTATTTATTGCTACCACTTTTTGTATCAACGCTATCTGCTTTTACTTATCCCCTATTGCCATATTTACAATTTTATTTTATAGTTATACAAAACGTTTTACAAGCTTGTGCCACTTTGTTTTAGGCATTGGTTTATCACTAGCACCTATTGGTGCTTACTTGGCAGTTACTGGAGTGTTTTCGCTATTGCCCATACTATTTTCTTTTACAGTATTTACCTGGGTTGCAGGTTTCGACATTATGTATGCCCTTCAAGATGAGGAATTTGACAAATCGGAGGATTTATTTTCTATACCATCGCAATTGGGTATTACTAAAGCATTAAAACTTTCTACAGTCGTTCATTGTATTACTGCTGCACTTATAGTGAGCATAGGTTTTTATAGCAATTTAAATTATAGTTATTGGATTGGAGCAGCTATTTTTATTGGATTATTAATTTATCAACACCTAATTGTAAAGCCTAATGACCTCAGTAGAATTAATCTAGCTTTTGGCACTACCAATGGGATTGCTAGTTTGGTCTTTGCTTTTTTTACTATACTTTCAATTTACTTTACAAAATAAGCACATGAATATAGCTTTAATAGGATACGGGAAAATGGGTAAAGCCATTGAACAAATTGCACTTCAACAAGGCCATCATATTGTTTTAAAAATCAACAGTAATAATGCTGACCAACTTGATCATTTGGACAAGTATGCTATTGATGTGGCAATTGAATTTACTAACCCATCTTCTGCTAAAGAAAACGTTATGCGCTGTCTAAAAAAACAGATACCTGTAGTATGTGGCACCACTGGATGGAAGGAACATATTGGTTCGGTTGAATTAGCTACAGCACAATACAATACTGCTTTTTTAATTGCATCGAACTTTAGCATAGGGGTTAATTTATTTTTTGAATTAAATAGCTACTTAGCCAATTTGATGCAAAATCATACTGACTATACGATCCAAATTAAAGAAACTCATCATACAGAAAAAAAAGATGCACCAAGTGGCACCGCAATTAGTTTAGCAGAACAAATTATAGCTCAAAATGAATCTAAAAAACATTGGCACTTAGGGGCTACCAATGATAATACTATTATTCCAATTGAAGCAATAAGACAAGATCCTGCTCCAGGCACACATGAAATTACCTATTCCTCTTCTATCGATGATATTAGCATAAAACATACTGCACATAACAGAAACGGATTTGCTTTAGGTGCGGTATTAGCAGCTGAGTTTATACAAAATAAAAAAGGCATCTTTACTATGAAAGATGTCCTTTTTAAAAACAATTCCCTATTTTAAATTGGTGTCGAAATAGTCGGTGATTTTTTGCATGAGATGCACTCTGTCTTTTCCTCTAACATTATGCAAATGATTTGGATAAACAAAATAATCAATTTGCACACCTTCTTCAACACTCTTTTTAATAGCATTGATTGAATGTTGCATAACAACAACATCATCAGATGTGCCATGGATTAAAAGTAATTTGCCTTTTAATTGACTCACTTTATCGGTTAATTTGTTAGCTGCATAGCCTTCTGGATTCTCTTTTGGCGTATCCATATAGCGCTCTCCATACATTACCTCATACATACTCCAATCTAATACCGGACCACCAGCAACACCTACTTTAAAAACACCTGGATGACGCAACATAAATGATGTAGTCATGAAACCACCAAAGCTCCAACCATGAATACCCATCCTATTAGTATCTACATAAACCAAGTTTTTTAAATACGCAACACCCTGTAGTTGATCGTCCATTTCAACAGTGCCTAATTGTCTAAATACCGCTTGTTCAAATTGCAAACCACGATTACTACTGCCTCTACCATCCATGGTAAAAACGATATAACCTTTTTGGGCCATATACTCATACCAAAGATTGCCACTCGCAGGAAATGAATTTTTGATAAGCTGAACGTGCGGACCATTGTATAAATAAACAATTATTGGATAGGTTTTAGTACTATCAAAATGAGTAGGTAAAATCATTTTTGCAAAGAGTGATGTACCATCTGTAGCTTTTAAATTAACACTCTTTACAACCGGTCTATCAAAATCTAACAATGTGTTTTTTGCTTTTAAAAGTGTATCTGATCTGCCCGAAATCACATTGCCAACATAGGCAATTTTAGGCACCGTGTCATTAGTGAATAGATCATAAAAATAGGCACCATTAGCATTCATACTAACTGTATGAGTACCAGGAGCTGTTGTTAAATCTCTTATTTGACTATTCTTAAGTTGTACAACACTTAGTTGTTTTTCTAAGGGCGATTTTTTAGTACTCGTAAAAAATACTTGATCATTCGTTACACTTACAAGTTCATTTACCACCCAATTGCCTTTTGTAAGTTGTCTCATCATTTTACCATCTGTATTGTATAAGTACAAATGCATAAACCCATCACGTTGACTCCACCATATAAATTCATTTGGTTTACCCGGTATAAAAGTAAGTTCATGTTGAGGCTCAACATATTTATCATTTTTTTCTTCAAATAAAGTTTTTACAAAAGCTCCGGTTGTGGCGTTATATTCATTAAATATTAGATGATTTTGTGCTCTATTCAAAACACCTACATAAATACTTGTTCCATCTGGCTTCCAAGTTACACAGGTAAGGTATTGATCTGAAGGTCCATCAATTTGCAAAACAGTTGTTTTTTGTGTTTTGAGATCAAAAATTGGTATGCTTACTTCATGAGAAGTTGCACCAGCCATAGGATACTTTATTGTTGCTACTTTAGCTGGCATTACAGACCAATCAACGATTGGGTAATCAGCCACCATAGTTTGATCCATTTTGTAATAGGCTATTTTAGTACACGTTGGATTTATAAAAATGCCATCATCAATACCAAATTCATTTCTATGTACGGCTTTGCCACATATAATATTAGGATCCTGCATATCAGAAATATTATAGGTGAAATTGTCTTTAGAAGTTAAAAATAAATTATTATTTACCGTATAAATAATATTTTTAGTAGACGGATCTAAATGTATATTTTCAGCTTCCATTGAAATTTGAATCCACGGCATAAAATTCCAACTATGATCAGCTTTCATACCTAAAAAGAAACAATTTTTCCAACTAAAATAAACTTCATTTGCACTAATCCATTGTAAATTTGGAAAGCTTTTGAGTGAATCTTTTCTATATAAATCGGTATTGATTTCTTTTAAAGTCAATACGGTGTCTGCAAGTCCTGAAGGGAATTGCAGACGAACCCAAGCATCTCCATTATTGGTTTTTACGACATGAAATAAATTAGAAGTACCCGGTTGCCAACTAACTTGTTTTAAATTTTGGAGGGCTAAATTTGTAGATAAGCCATTAGTAGCTTCTGCTATTGTAAAATTCTTTTTTTGTGCTAAAAGAATTACAGGGCATAAAAACGCTAAAAGTAGAGTTAAAATTGGTTTCATAAGATTGTATTGGAACTAACAAATCTACAAAAAAAAGACAATACTTAAAAGGTAATTAATTGACGAAAGTAAAGCACTTAGCATAGATACACCTTAAATTAATTCAATGTTGATTATATTTGTAAAAACAAAAAATTACTTATGCGACAAACAATATTTAATTCATTATCTATAAGATTATTGATGGCTGTTTTTATAGTTCAAATAATGGCCTGCTCAAGTGGAAAAAGATTATTTGAAAAAGGCGACTATGATGGCGCTGTAATGAAAGCGTCGCAACGTTTAAAACAAGCTCCTAATAATGCAAAAGCAAAAAACACGTTAAGAAGTGCTTATACTCTTGCTTTAAAAACACATTTAGATGCCATACAACAAGCAGATAGTTTTAGAACTGAAAATTATTATGACATTACTTTAAGCAATTATACTGCGCTGTATAATTTAGAACAAACCATAAAGTTTTGTCCTGCTTGCTTGAAGGTGGTTAAAAATCTATACGAAGTTGATATTAAATTAGCTCAAACAAAAAATGATGCTTTAGCCTTTTACTACAAAAGAGGCAATGATTACTTAGCGCTTGGTGGCAAAACAAATGCTAGAAAGGCTTTAATTGATTTCAATAAAGTGGTTAGTATACAATATGATTATAAAGATATTGGAACACAAGTAAATCAGGCCAAATGGGAAGCCAGTGAGAAAATTGTAATCAATCATATCCCTATGCATTCTAAAACATTTAGCATAAGCAATGATTTTTTTGAAAAGAAAATTTTAGAATATTGCTACAACAACATACAGGCTAATCGCTTGGTTCAATTTTTAACTCCAGAGGAAGCTAAAAGAGAAAATATTTTGATACCAGACCAAATAATAGATATTTATTTTGATGACTTTAGTGTTGGACAAACTTATGTAAAAGAAAACAACCAGGAATTTAAAAAAGATTCCGTTATCATTGGCACCACTAATTTAAACGGAAAAGAACAAAGTGTGTATGGATCTATAAAAGCATCTGTTCGTAGTTTCGAAAAAACGGTAAGCTCTTCCGGTATTATGAACCTTAGTATTTCTTCACCTATTACTAAAACAATTATGCTTACTGAAAAAGTCCCAGGGACTTATGTTTGGATTTGTAAATGGGGCAATTATAATGGAGATAGCAGAGCCCTATCGAAAGATCAATTATCCATAACTCAAGGGCGTGAGTTAATGCCTCCTGCACCACAAGATTTATTTATAGAATTTACAAAACCTATATATAGCCAATTAACGAGCAGATTGAGTTCCTATTATAACAGCTATAAATAATTAGGAAATTGATTGATTAAGTTTACTTTTCTTGTATCCATAGAAAAAGTAAATCATCAAACCAATTAACATCCATATTAGGAATACCTTCCAACAATTAACTGGTATTTCAATCATTAAATACATACAGCATAATAAACCTAGAATAGGTATAAGCGACCATTGCTTATAGATTGTAAATATAGTAATTGCAAGAGCTGAAATTAAAAAGGCTAAAAACAGCCAATCATTAGCCGTGAATATTTGCCCAATACGTTCGTTTAAAACACCAATAAATACACATAATAGTATAGGTAAAATGAACCGCCCATTGATATAGGGCAATTTGAATCGCTGATTTGGTAGTGCAGGAGCTAAAGTAAGTACTCCAGCGCATACGATAACAAATGCAAACAAAGTGCCTATACTCGTCAAGTCTGTTACAATATCAATATTGATAAATAAAGAAGGGATAGCTACAAAAGCTCCTGCTATGATAGTAGCGATATAGGGAGTTTTAAACTTTTTGTGCATTTTAGAAAAGGCTTTTGGCAATAAACCATCTCTACTCATACTCATCCAAATACGTGGCTGACCAATTTGAAAAACTAACAATACACTCGTAGCTGCTACAACTGCACTAAAAGAAATAAACTTACCCAACTTTTCTTGTCCCACATAATTAAAAACAAAAGCAAGTGGATCGGTTACATGCTCAAATTTAAAATAAGGAACCATACCTGTAATTACTAAAGCAGTAATAATATAAATTACCGTACAAATAATTAAAGAATACAACATCCCTCGGGGCAAATCTCGTTGTGGATTTTTACACTCTTCGGCGGTAGTAGAAATAGCATCAAAACCAATATAAGCATAGAAAACAGCAGATACTCCTTTTAAAACACCTGAAAAATGGTTAGGGAAAAAGGGTGTATAATTATCCGTATTAATATAAAAATACCCTACAACCACTACAATTAATAGCACTAAGAGTTTAATAATAACCATAGCATTAGCGCTTCGTTTACTCTCTTTTATACCGATATATGCTAATACGGAAATAAAACAAATAATTAAAAATGCAGGAAGATTAAATATCAATTTTAAATTGCCCAACTGAGGTGCCATTGTCCATGCTAAGTTACTAGTAGCTCCATGCGATTGCACAACCTGTAAATAAACATCATGAGCTGTTTTAGGATCAGTAACCAACCACGTTGGCAAATAAATGCCTAGTGCAGAGAGCACATTAGTAAAATAACCACTCCAAGAAATAGCAACCACAATATTGCCTATGGCATATTCTAGAATTAATGCCCAGCCAATAATCCAAGCAACCAATTCACCAAAAGCAACATAGGAATAAGTATAAGCACTACCCGAAACAGGAATACGCGCTGCAAATTCAGCATAACATAAGGCGGTAAATCCGCAAGTAATAGCGGTAATAACAAAAAGGAAAATGACACCTGGTCCACCATCAAAAGACGCCTTGCCAATAGTACTAAAAATTCCAGCGCCAATGACCGCTGCAATACCCATCAATGTTAAATCTCTGACATTTAATACTCTTTTTGAATCATTTATACTACCATCCGGATTGGATAAGGCAATATCTTTTTGTAAAGACAATATGGATTTTTTTCTTGTAAGTTTCGACAACATCTTTTAAAATTTCAATTTAAATATAAGCTTTTGTAAATTATTATTTTAATTTTAAAACTTAAACAATCAATTATGGGCAAACAAGTAGATGCATTTAATGCATATAGAAGCAAAATGAATGAAGTTATTTTAGAAAAACAAAATAAAGTTATTAATCGCTTATTTAATCTAGATCAGCATACGTATGCCGAAGGAGCACTTTCTGTAAAAACAAAAGAACTCATGGGATTAGTAGCAAGCATGGTTTTGAGATGTGATGACTGTATTAAATATCATCTTGGAAAATGCCACGAGGTAGGCACCACTACAGAAGAAATGTATGAAGTTTTTGCTGTAGCCAATATTGTTGGCGGCAGCATTGTAATACCACATACACGAAGAGCTGCAGAATATTGGGAAGAATTAATTAGCGAAAATCATTAAGCCTTTTTATAATTTTGAACAACTTCATTATATAACTGTTCATATTGAGGAATTATAAACTGCTTTTCAAATTTCATAGCATGTGTTTTAGCTTGTGTTTTAAACTGATTCAACACTTGCTCGTTTTCTAAAATAGATATGGCATGCTTAGCCATATCGTCTATGTCGGCTACATTACTTAAGTAACCTGTGAGGCCATGCACATTAATCTCTCCTAAGCCACCAGCATTAGTAGAAATCACGGGGACGCCGCACGACATTGCTTCTAAGGCCGACAAACCAAAGCTTTCATAGGAGGAGGTTAGTAAAAACAAATCTGAAATACTCAATATTTCATCCATTTGCTCTTGCTTGCCCAAAAACCTAATGTCATTACTTATTTCTAAACTCCTACTCAATTCTTCTGCATTTGGTCGCTCAGGACCATCGCCAATCATTAACAATTTGCATGGCATTTTTTCACGTACTTTCTGAAATACATGTATAACATCTTCTACGCGTTTTACTTTTCTAAAATTAGAAACATGCGCTAAAATACGCTCACCATTAGGCGCTAACATTTTCTTGAAGTGATCTTTATCGCTTTGATAAAAACGATTGATATCGATGAAATTATGAATAACATGAATATCTTTCTCAATAGGAAAAGAAGCAACCGTTTCCTCTTTTAAATTGTGTGATACTGCGGTAATGGCATCGGATTCATTGATGGAAAAGGCTACCACAGGTGCGTAGGTTTGGTCTCTGCCTACCAAAGTAATATCCGTTCCATGCAAAGTGGTGATATATGGAATATCCCTACCCGATTTTTTTAGAATTTGACGCGCAAAATAAGCTGCAGATGCATGAGGAATAGCATAATGTACATGCAATAGATCCAAATTGTTATTGGTAATTACATTTACTAAAGTGCTGGTTAAAGCTGTTTCGTAGGGAGGAAAATCAAATAAAGGATAGGTTGGTACACTTACTTCATGATAATAAATGTTGGGGTGAAAATGCAAACGAACGGGCTGCTGATAGGTAATAAAATGAATTTCATGCCCTTTCTGGCTTAATGCCATTCCTAATTCTGTAGCTAATACTCCGCTTCCTCCAAATGTAGGATAGCAAACAATTCCAATTTTCAATTGAGTCAAATTTAATGTGGATACAAAGTTACACTAATTAGCGTAATTAAAATTAGTAATAGCGTACAGAGAATTCAAAAGGTATTTCCTATTTTTATAGATATGAAAGCAATAAAAATTATCATACTATCCCTTCTTGTTATTCCTGCTGCTTTGGCCCAACAAGATGCCCTTCAATTCAAACAATTTTCCAGCGAGATACTATGGAATGGCAAGTGCTACTCCGATCTAAAAGAACTTTGCAAAGGTATAGGCAATCGGCTTTCGGGATCTCCTGCAGCTGCAAAAGCGGTGGCATGGGGATTGAATAAAATGAAAGAAGCGGGAGCTGACACAGCCTATTTACAACCGGTTTTAGTACCGCATTGGGTAAGAGGCAAAGAACAATTACAATTAGAGTTTACTACCAATAAATTTGAGACGGTTCCAATGCTATCCTTAGGAAATTCTCAAGGCACCAATGGAAATTTGCTTCATGCCAAAATTATTATGGTCCACAATTTTGCAGAATTTGAACAATTAGATAGCAACCTAATTAAAGGTGCCATTATTTTCTTTAATTATAAATTCAAGCAAGATTTAGTAAACACTTTTGAAGGCTATGGCGATGCTGGACAATACCGTTGGAAAAGCCCAAGCATGGCTTCAGAGAAGCATGCGGCATCTGTTATCATTCGTTCTATAGCTACGGGCGCAGATGATTATCCGCATACTGGTGCTATGGGTTATAGGAATGCAAAAGCCATACCTGCAATTGCTATTGGCAATGAAACAGCCGATAGATTGGAAAAAGAATTAGCAAAACGAAGTGTGGAGGCAAAACTTATTTCTAATTGTAAAATGGTAGATACGGTTCTTTCCTATAATGTTATTGGTGAATTAAAAGGAAGTACTTATCCCAAACAAATAATAACTTTTGGTGGCCACCTAGATTCTTGGGACGTCGGAGAAGGGGCTCATGATGATGGAGCGGGCTGTGTGCAGAGCATAGAAGTCATAAGAACTTTAAAGCAACAACATATCAAACCCATCCACACCATCAGAGCTGTTTTATTCATGAACGAAGAGAATGGTTTGAGAGGTGGCAATGCCTATGCCGATTCATTAGTTGCCCGCAAAGAACAAGCTATTTTTGCTATGGAAAGTGATGCTGGAGGATTCTCTCCAAGAGGTATCGGATTTGAAATGAACGATTCTTTGAAAGCAATATGTAAATCGTGGAAACCTTTATTCGAACCCTATAATATTTATGATTTCGACAAGGAGGAAGGAGGAGCAGATATAAGTCCACTTAAAAAATTAAACACCCCGCTTGCGGGATTACTACCCGACCCGCAACGTTACTTTGACCTACATCATACCAACAAAGATGTTTTTGAAGAAGTTAGTCATCGTGAACTTAAATTAGGTGCCTTTGCCATGACAGCCTTTATCTATATGGTAGACCAACATTTATTTAAATAGCGCATCTTGCATATAATTAAACAAATCTTTAAAGCATCTATATTAAGCAAGCTATCCTTATTTGTGATAGCTTGTACGATATTATTAGCAATATTTGCAGAAGCTATTATTCCAGACAAAACAGTAGATGCCAATAAAATGATTTTGGAATTAGGAGCGAAAGCTCCGGGATTTAAAAAATCTGTTTTCAAAATATCTGTTAAAAAAAACATTACTAATCGTACTGCATTGAGTACCTTATGGTATGGCGAAGATGCACAATGGACCTATATCCCATATAATCAATTGCACTTCTCAGAAAACGAAGTGCAATTGATACATTACATTGACGAAACACTTGAAGACACCATCATTATAAAGTACACAACACTATTACCCCCAAGCAAATGGAGCTTAAGCACAGCTGACAAACAAGCTTATTTATTAAAACAACACACTACCACGATACATTATTTATTAGGCTCCGATAAGTATGGAAGAGATATTTTTTCACGCTTGGTTTTAGGCAGTAGGGTTAGTTTGGCTGTTGGTATTATTAGCGTTATACTCACTTTATTATTAGGCATTACATTTGGTATGCTAGCGGGTTATTTTGGTGGGACAACCGATAAGATTATTCAATTTATCATTAGTATGATATGGTCTATTCCAACATTACTATTAGTTTTTGCAATCACACTTAGTATTGGCAAAGGTTTTTGGCAATTGTTTATAGCTATTGGATGTAGTATGTGGGTAAGCACAGCAAGATTGATTAGAGGCCATGTAATGAGCCTTAAACAAAATGATTATATAACTGCAGCAAAAGCGCTCGGCTTGTCAAATTGGCGAATTATGTATCATCATTTATTGCCCAATTGCAGTAGTATCATTTTAGTAATGGCCGCTAG
>CAIWHF010000027.1 GCA_903912405.1 uncultured Bacteroidota bacterium
AACAACTGCAAATTATTAATGCGGAATATTGGTTGAATAATCAATTGAAACAAGGAAAGAAAGTACTTGCAGAAGGTGCACAAGGCAGCATGCTCGATATTGATTTCGGAACCTATCCTTTTGTTACCAGTTCCAATACCATTTCTGCAGGCGTTTGCAATGGCCTTGGCGTAGCCCCTACGAAAATCAAAGATATTTTTGGTATTACTAAAGCATATTGCACGCGTGTAGGAGGCGGACCATTTCCTACCGAGTTAATGGATGAATTGGGAGAAGCAATAAGAAAAGAAGGTGGGGAGTTTGGAGCAACTACGGGTCGTCCTCGTCGTTGTGGATGGATCGATTTGGTTGCGCTCAAATATGCCGTGATGTTGAGCGGTGTTACTAAATTAATTGTTACTAAAGCCGATATTCTAGATGCCTTTAAGCCCGTTGAAGTTTGTGTGGCGTATGATGTTAATGGAACGGTTACGGAAGATTTTCCATATGATGTTTGCAATGCAACCATTAAACCGGTATATAAACAATTTCCAGGCTGGGAAAATCCAACGTCAAAAAGTATATCTCAAGAAAACTTGGATCCAGCATTTATAAGTTATTGTAATTTTATTGAACAATTTATTGAAACTAAAATTGAATATATTTCTAATGGTCCTAGCAGGGATCAATTAATTCATTTAAAATAATTAAAAAAAAGTTTTAAAAAAATTTGGCAATTTCAATAAAGATTTAAAATTTTACATTTATAAAGTTTTTGAAAACATGAAGACTACACCTAGTAAAAAAAGCACCACTAAAAAAGCAGCGGTAGTAAAAAATGATACTCCCGTTAAAAAAGCAGCTACGAAAAAATCGGTTGAGGAAGATGAAGAAGAAGCTAAGCCTGCTAAAAAAGCTGCCGTTAAAGCAACAAAAAATACAACAAAGAAAATTGAAGAAGATGAAGATATAGACGATGATGATTTTGATGAGGATATGGAAGACGATGATTTTGATGATGTAGATGAGTATGATATCGATAAAGATTTTGAGGAATTTGAATTGCCAAAATCTAAATCTAAAGCTGGTCCAAAAAAATCTTCAAAAGACGACGACGATGATGATTTCAAAGATCTAGGGTTTTTCAACGAAGGTGGTTTTGATGATGACGATGATGATTTTTAAATGCGTATAGATAATAATAGCAATAAAAAAACCTTTCCTTTTCAAGCAAATGAATTGGAATCGTTGAAGTTAAAAATGCTGAATTGGTTACAACCATTCAGCATTTTTTCTTATTTGTGTACAAATTCAATCTGTACAACAAGTGGTAGATATGAATTATTAATTGGTGTTGCTGCGGAAGATGCTCCGTGTTTTGGTATTGATGCTATTGAGCTCACCAATAATCAAGATTGGTATTTTGGTCATATTGCTTATACCTACAAGTCCTACGTTGAAGAGGATTTAATCAACACCTTGCCTGTTTTCAATGGTTTCCCCACTTCTCTTTTTTTTAAGCCTGCTATTGTAATTTATATAGAGCGCGATAGTCTAGACCTAGTAATAGTATCTCCAGATCCTGACCTTATCTATGCTCAAATCTTACAAAGTAGGTCTACTGTGCCGCCTATTCAAGAAGCGCTCGTTTTTTCTTCTTCTGAAACTCAAACAGACTATCAAGCTAAAATACAGCGCATTCAAGATCATATTAGAAAAGGGGATTGCTATGAATTGAATTATTGCGTTGTTGCTAACGCTAAAATGTTACATACTTCCTCCTTGCAAGTATTTGCTTCTTTAATGAAGCATTCTCCATCTCCGTTTGCTGCATATTATAAAAATAAACATCAGCAAGTGGTCTGTGCGAGCCCTGAAAGGTTCTTAGCTAAAAATGGTAATACTGTTTTATCCCAGCCAATAAAAGGCACTATTAAAAGAGGACTTACTTTGGAGCAAGATGAACATCAAAAAGAGATTTTGTTGAATTCATCTAAGGAATTAGCGGAACATATAATGATCGTTGATTTGGTAAGGAATGACTTGGCTCGAATTGCCGAGCTTGGTTCTGTGGAAGTAGCAAAACTTATTAAAGTGTATACCTTCCCGCAAGTGCATCATTTGATTTCTTCTATTCAATGTCAATTAAAAGAAGGTGTTAATTTTAAGGATATTATTAAAGCCTTATTTCCTATGGGTAGCATGACGGGTGCTCCAAAAATTATGGTCATGCAATTGATTGAACAGTTGGAGCTTTATCAAAGAGGCCTTTTTTCAGGAGCTATTGGGTATGTTAGTCCAAACGGAGATTTTGATTTCAATGTAGTTATTCGTTCCTTTTTTATAGATGGAATAGCGCAATCTATTGCTATTGCAAGTGGTGGTGCTATCACTACAGATAGTGATCCTCTCCAAGAATGGGATGAGCTTAAATTGAAGGTAAAAGCCTTAGAATCCTTATTTCAAAAAGCATAGCGCTATTCTAAAATTAGTTTTTATTTGCCCTAATTTTTGCGTTTCTTTGTAGGTAATGAATACTACGTTTTGTATTCGTTATTTTAAGAATTTATGCAGTTTTCTCATTTACACAATCATACACAATTTTCATTATTAGACGGTGCGTCTAGCATTGCTCGCTTATATCATAAAGCTACTGAAGATAATATGCCTGCTGTTGCTATAACCGATCATGGTAATATGTTTGGTGCTTTTGAATTTGTAGCAGCTGCTTGGAAAAATAAAAAAATAGTTGGTAAAGATGAATTAGGAAATGATATCGTTGAACCGGTTGTAAAACCAATCGTTGGTTGTGAATTTTATTTGGTAGAAAATAGGCATAAAAGAAGTTTTTCTAGAGAAGAAAAGGATAAGCGCTATCATCAATTGTTTTTAGCAAAAAATGAAATTGGCTATAAGAATCTTGTTAAGTTATGTTCGCTAGGTTTTATGGAAGGCCTTTATGGCAAATATCCTAGGATCGATAAAGAATTGGTATTGCAATATCACGAAGGACTTATCGCTACTACTTGTTGCATAGGAGCTTCTGTTCCCAAAGCTATTTTAAATAAAGGAGAAGAGGAAGCAGAAAAAGAGTTTAAATGGTGGTTGGATTTATTTGGCGATGATTATTATGTTGAATTGCAAAGACATGATATACCAGAGCAAATAAAAGTAAATGAAGTGCTTTTGAAATGGGCTAAAAAATATCAAGTGCCTGTTATTGCTTCTAATGACTCACACTATGTAGATCAGGCCGATTATAACGCTCATGATATTTTATTGTGCATCAATACTGGCGAAAAGAAATCTACGCCAAGCATGAAAGATTTTGTAGATGATGATGCAGCGCAACAAAGAAATACTCGATTTGCTTTTTACAACGATCAATTTTATTTTAAGACTACTCAAGAAATGAGTACCTTATTTAAAGACATTCCGCAGGCTATTGAAAATACCCAGTTGATTGTAGATAAAGTAACGCCATTGAAATTAGAGAGAGAAATTTTATTGCCCTTCTTCCAAGTGCCAGAAAATTTCAATAATGATCAGGATGCCTATTTAGAACATCTTACTTGGGAAGGTGCAAAACATCGTTACCAAGAAATAACTGCTGAAATAGAAGAGCGCATAAAATTTGAACTATTTACCGTTAAAACCATGGGTTTTGCCGGTTACTTTTTAATTGTAGCAGATTTTATTAAAGCAGGTAGAGATCTGGGTGTGTTTGTTGGTCCAGGAAGGGGGTCCGCTGCTGGTTCAGCAGTTGCTTATTGTATCGGCATTACCAATATCGATCCCATAAAGTATAAATTACTTTTTGAACGTTTCTTAAATCCAGATCGTAAATCAATGCCCGATATAGATACGGATTTTGATGATGCGGGTCGACAAAAAGTTATCGATTATGTAGTTGATAAATACGGAAGAAATCAAGTTGCACACATTGTAACCTATGGTACAATGGCTGCCAAAATGAGTATTAAGGATGTAGCACGTGTTTTGGATCTTCCATTGATGGAAGCAAATGGATTGGCAAAACTAGTGCCCGACAAGCCGGGTGTTTCTTTGAAAAGAGTATTAACTGCACCTATTGATGGAGATAAGGGATTGAAGGAGAAAGAAGGTTTGCAACAAGAAGATATTGATAATGTACTTAAGCTTAGAAAGTACTATCAAGAAGAATCGTTGGCAGGAGATGTATTACGACAAGCAGAAATATTAGAGGGCTCTGTAAGGGGTACTGGTATTCATGCTGCAGGTATCATTATTGCGCCAAAAGATTTGAGTGAGTTATTGCCAGTTGCCACCAGTAAAGAAGTTGATTTGCTAATAACACAATATGAAGGGAAAATAATTGAAAATGCAGGCGTTATTAAAATGGACTTTTTGGGTTTGAAAACCTTGTCTATTTTAAAAGATGCATTAGAGTTAATCAAATTAAATCATGGAATCGAAATTAATTTAGATACCATACCCTTAGATGATGATAAAACATTTGAACTTTATAAAAGTGGCGCTACCAATGCTACCTTTCAATTTGAAAGTGTTGGTATGCAGAAACACTTACGAGATTTAAAACCCGACAAGTTTGATGATTTAATTGCTATGAATGCGTTGTATAGGCCCGGGCCAATACAGTACATTCCCAATTTTATTAAGCGTAAACATGGACTAGAATCTATAGTGTATGATCTTCCTGAAATGGAAGAATATTTGGCAGATACCTATGGTATTACAGTGTATCAAGAACAGGTGATGTTGCTGTCGCAAAAGTTGGCCAATTTTACAAAAGGGCAAGCCGATGTATTGCGTAAAGCAATGGGTAAAAAAGATCGCTATACGCTCGATAAAATGAAAGACGATTTCATGAAGGGTGCAACAGCGTTGCAGCATCCAGAAGATAAATTAAATAAAATCTGGACCGACTGGGAAGCTTTTGCACAATATGCATTTAATAAATCGCATTCTACTTGTTATGCATTTGTTGCTTATCAAACAGCTTATTTAAAAGCGCATTACCCAGCAGAGTACATGGCGGCTGTTTTAAATAATAACCAAAATAATATAGAAAAGATTACCTTCTTCATGGAAGAATGTAGGCGCATGAACTTACCTGTTTTAGGTCCTGATGTGAAGGAGAGTAGAAAAGGATTTTCGGTAAACAAATCGGGCGTAGTTCGTTTTGGCTTGAATGCCATTAAAGGAGTGGGAGAGTCGGCCGTAGAGGATTTAATATTAGAGAGAGAAACGAATGGTAATTATGCTAGTATATATGATTTTGTTTCTCGTATCAATCAACGCACCGTTAATAAAAGATCTTTAGAAAGCCTCGTATTAGCAGGTGCGTTTGATAGTTTTACAGATTTACATAGAGCACAATATTTCTATGCTACGCCTTCTGATAACATTAGTGGAATAGAACGTTTAGTCCGATTTGGGAATCAAGTGCAAGCAAGTAAAAGCGCATCTACTAACAGCTTATTTGGTGCTATGGCAATGCCAGATATTAAGCCTCCAGAAATGCCTGCATGCGAAACGTGGTCGCTACCAGAATTGCTTCAAAAAGAAAAAGAAGTAGTGGGTATTTATCTGAGTGCTCATCCGCTTGATGGGTTTAAATTTGAAATGAAAAATTTCAATTTCAATACCCTTGATCAAATTGAGAACAGTGTAGATAAAGTACTTAAGATTGCTGGTTTTGTTACCGATGCTGCAGATTTAACCACTAAAACCGGCGTTAAATATTGTCGCTTCAATTTAAATGATTATAGTGGCAATTATACCTTCACGCTTTGGAAAGAACAATACGTGAAGTATGCTAATTATATCAAAGATGGGCAGTCTTTAATTATTACCGGTTCCTATCAGCAGCATCGTTTTAGAGAGAATTATTACGAATTCTCTATACAAAATATGATGTTGTTGGAGCAAGCCCGTAAAGTGTGGTGTAAATGTTTGAATATTAAATTGCCTTTACATAAAGTGTCGCCCGAATTCACACAAACTATGCGGAAGATGATCATAGAGCATCCAGGGAAATGCGATGTGTTATTTTGGGTTTCTGATGAAACTACTCAAGAAATCACCAAATTAAAATTAGGCACACAAAAAATGGATATTACTGATGAATTATTACAGTATATGGATGCGCTATCTCATATTGAATATAAATTAGAATTGAGCAGCTAAATTTTCCACATAATGTATATAAAGGTATTGATGTTATTTATAACTACTTTCATAATTCCTTAGTACCTTTGCAATCTAAAATAAACATTCTAAAACATAAACAATGGCAGCAGTATTTAATGATGCAAATTTTGAAGCAGAAGTTCTTCAATCCGACAAATTAAGCGTAGTAGATTTTTGGGCTCCATGGTGCGGTCCATGCTTAGCATTAGGCCCAACCATCGATGCATTATCTACAGAATATGCAGGGAAAGTGAATGTAGGTAAAGTTAATGTAGACGAAAACCCAAATTTGTCTGTAAATTTTGGCATCACGAGCATTCCATGCGTATTATTTATTAAAGGCGGACAAGTAGTTGATAAACAAGTAGGTGCAGCGCCAAAACCCGCATTCGATAAAAAGATTCAACAACACCTGTAAGTTGTTTAAACGGCTTTAAATGAATCATTTAAAGCCGTTTTTTTATTCTTTAGAAAAAATATTACAAAATTTATACAAAAGTGTTGTTTTTTGGTAAAAGTAAATTACCTTTGCAATCCATTTGAAATTTATATCAAGTACAAGAAATGCCTACAATACAACAATTAGTTCGTAAAGGACGCCAACAAATTCGAGTTAAATCTAAGTCAAGAGCCTTAGATGCTTGTCCACAACGTCGTGGTGTTTGTACCCGTGTGTACACTACTACGCCTAAGAAACCAAACTCTGCGTTACGTAAAGTAGCTAAAGTTCGTTTAACGAATAAAGTGGAGATCATTGCGTATATCCCAGGTGAGGGTCACAACTTACAAGAACACTCCATCGTATTGATTCGTGGTGGTCGTGTAAAAGACTTACCAGGTGTTCGTTATCATATCGTTCGTGGTGCATTAGACACTGCTGGTGTGAAAGATCGTAAACAAAGTCGTTCTAAATACGGAACTAAGAAAGAAAAAGCGAAGAAATAATTTATTTTTAATAACACAAAACTAAAAGTCATTCTTACTCATGAGGAAGGCACAAGCTAAAAAATTACCATTAGCACCAGATCCAAAATTCAACGATAAAAACGTTACACGTTTTGTAAATTGTTTGATGTGGGGTGGTAACAAAACAATCGTATTAAGCATTTTTTATGATGCATTAGATAAAGTTGCAAAAGCAACAAGTGAAGATGGATATGAAGTGTGGAAACGCGCTTTGCAAAATGTAACTCCTGCAGTTGAAGTTCGTAGCCGTCGTATTGGTGGTGCTACGTTCCAAATCCCTACAGAGGTTCGTCCTGATC
>CAIWHF010000028.1 GCA_903912405.1 uncultured Bacteroidota bacterium
AAGAGGCAAAAAAATATTTAGGCAAGATAGGCATAATTGGTAATGGCAGCTGGGGAACAGCATTAGCTAAAATGCTAAATGACAACCAGATCCCATTTACCTGGTGGATAAGGGATGAGAAAGCGATTCAGCATCTCCATAAAAGAAGCCATAATTTAAATTACTTAACCTCTGTTCAATTCAATATGCAATTGATACGTTTAAGTAGCGATTTGCATTTAGTATTAAAAGAAGCTGACACACTTATTTTTTGTGTACCCTCTGCCTATGCTCAAGAGGTTATTGAATCTGTTGCTGCTGATAGTTGGCAAGGGAAAAATATCATTAGCGCCATTAAAGGAATATTACCAAAACCGCATCAATTAATAAACGATTATTTAGCTGCTAACTATGCCTTTCCCATTGAGCATTATGCTGCAATCACTGGCCCTTGTCATGCAGAAGAAGTAGCCAATGAACGTTTATCGTACTTAACGTTTTCTAGCCTTAATACCGAATTAGCCGCAGCTGCAGCTACCCTATTCAAAACAAATTATATCAACACCTTTCATAATAATGATATTTGGGGTGCCCAATTTGCTGCCGTACTTAAAAACATATATGCAGTGGGTGCAGGCATTGCTCATGGCTTAGATTATGGAGATAATTTTTTGAGTGTATATATTACCAATTGTTATAAAGAGATGTATCAATTTTTAAATTATCATTTCGAAAAAATACATCCTTCCAACGAAGTACCTGATTTTCATACCAGTGCCTATTTGGGCGACTTGCTAGTAACCTGTTATTCATTGCATAGCAGAAATAGAATGTTTGGTAATATGATTGGTAAAGGCTATTCTGTAAAAGCCGCTATTATAGAAATGAAAATGGTAGCCGAAGGCTATTATGCAGCTAAAGGAATGGATATTATTCAAGAAGAATTGGGCATTGAAATGCCTATTTCCAAAGCTATTTTTAATATTCTTTGGAATAATAATGATGCTGAAGATGTGTTTAAAGAATTAGAAGCCATTTTATCTTAACATAAAAAAGGTGTTGCTAATGCAACACCTTTTTTATATTATTTGAAATGATACTTATTGAATATCCATTTCTTGAATTAAGTTTTGCGCATTACCTAATTTGTCAATTAGGAATAATATATAACGAACATCGCAAACGATCGTTCTTTTATATTTTTTATCAAATGCAATATCTCCACTCATCGCTTCCCAGTTACCATCAAATGCAGCACCAATTAATTCTCCTTTAGCATTTAAAACCGGACTTCCGGAATTGCCGCCTGTAATGTCGTTATTGGTTATAAAACAAGTATGTAAGGTACCATCAGCATCCGCCCAATTTCCATAATCTTTCTTTTTATACAAATCAATTAATGCTTGAGGTGCATCAAACTCATCATCGCCAGCTTTATATTTTGCAGCAAGACCGTCTAAAGTAGTATAAAATTTATACTTAACACCGTCTGTTGGTTCATAGCTTTTTACAGCACCATACGTAATACGCATAGTGGAATTAGCATCTGGATACATCAATTGATTACTTTTCATTTCTAATAAGCCCTTTAAATAACTTTTAGCAAATGGAACTTTAATATCATTATAGGCATCTACATGAGATTTTATTAAAGAATCGTAGGATTGAACCATGGCAAAAACATATTGCGTTGCAAGATCTTCATTCAATTGCTTTAATGATGGATTAGCACAGAATTTTTCAAAAGCAGCGCTATCTAATAAAAATGATTTTTTATATACCGCTTCAGCGAATGCTTTATAGTTATTGTCTTTTAA
>CAIWHF010000029.1 GCA_903912405.1 uncultured Bacteroidota bacterium
AATTACTCTTCTGATAGCTGTACATTTCTGACCAGCTTTCGTAGTCATTTCACGCACAACTTCTTTAATAAAAATATCAAAGGTTGCAGAACCTGGCGCTACATCTAAGCCCAATACACAAGCATTTAAAGAATCTGCCTCCATATTGAAAGGCACTGCCTCTTCTATTAATCGAGGATGTGCTTTTAATTTTTTTCCCGTTTCTGCAGAACCCGTAAAGGTGACTACATCTTGACTTTCAACAAAGTCTAATATTCCCCTTGCCGATCCACAAATCAATTGCAAAGCACCTTCCGGTAAAATGTTGGATGCAATAATTTCTTTAAAAACAACTTCTGTCAAATAAGAAGTAGCAGTTGCTGGTTTCACTATTGCTGGAACACCTGCAAATAAATTAACCGCAATTTTTTCTAACATACCCCAAACAGGAAAGTTAAAAGCATTAATATGAATAGCAACTCCTTCTTTAGGCACCATTATATGATGACCAATGAAGGTGTTTTCTTTACTTAATTTAGCCGCTTCCCCATCTACATAAAAACTAGCATCCGGAAATTGTCTTCTCATAGATGCGTATGCAAATAAATTACCGATACCGCCTTCTATATCAACCCAAGAATCGGCTTTAGTAGCTCCTGTTAGTGCGCTTATTGTATAAAAATAATCCTTGCGATCATTTAAATACATAGCCAGCGCTTTCAACATTAAACCGCGCTGTTGGAAACTTAATTTACGAAGTGCGGGAGAACCCACTTTTCTAGCATACTCCATCATGCTTCCAAAATCTAAGCCCTCACTGGAAGCAGTGTATATAGGATCGCCATTTATGGCATTATATAAGGTTTCGCCACCAGCTACGGCATTTACCCATTTGCCTTCGGCATAATTTTGTAATACTTGTACAGACATATAATTGATTATCGAATGGTAAAGATAAAAATTAGTTTAGAGTTCTACACCAAATTGTTTTAAATGATGAACTGCGTGTTTGTATAAAAGTGCATCATTTAATTTCTTATCTAAGGTGCCGAAAATGGGGTGAAATACTAGAACATCTTCCTGAATAGCATATTGATTAAAATAAGTGCTCCTGGCTTCTTTTAACTGTTGCAAGGCCGCTTCTAAAGATGAATAGATTAATGGTTCGAGTGTTTCTCCTAGCAATGGCGACTTAGTATTTTCTTTAAAGGGTATATCCGTCAATAAAAATGCTTGCATCTTTGCAACACGCTCCGGTTCATGAATACAAGGTACTTGCTGTTGCTGACAAGAAACTTGAAAGGCTACCATCATATGCTCAAGCATATGTTGATAGGTCATTATGCCCCAAAGTGGCGCTTGATTGGGATTGATTTGTTCTAACAAAAGCATATACTGCTCTTTAAGAAACTGATCTTTATGTACTTGCATACTGATAATATAATCTATTTTAATAAAACTTTACCTTACGAAATTAGGGATCAATTAGTTATTATTTACTAAATTGCTGAATATTAATTAAAGATCTACTTGAGTAAATTAGTTATCATACCAACTTACAATGAAAAAGAAAATATATCGGCCATTATAAAAGCGGTATTTTCTTTAGAAGCGGGCTTTCATGTACTTATTGTAGATGATGGCTCACCAGATGGTACTGCTGCTATTGTGAAAGAGATGCAATCTCAATTTCCAGCGTCTTTATTTATTATCGAACGCAGTGGCAAATTGGGTTTAGGCACTGCTTATATCGCAGGATTTAAATGGGCCTTAGCAAGAAATTATGCCTTCATTTTTGAAATGGATGCCGACTTCTCTCACAACCCTAAAGATCTTATACGCCTTCATCAAGCATGTGAATCCGGCGCAGATATGTCGGTAGGTTCTCGTTATACCAAAGGTGGCAAAGTGGTCAATTGGCCTTGGGATCGAATTTTTATTTCTAAAGGAGGCGCTTTATATACTCAACTCATCACTTGGATGCCAATTAAAGATCCAACGGCAGGTTTTGTATGCTATACACAAAAAGTTCTGGCTACATTACCATTAGATGATATTCAATTTATTGGCTATGCTTTTCAAATTGAAATGAAATACAAAACCAAACGTTCCGGTTTTAGGATAAAAGAGGTTCCCATCATCTTCAAAGATCGTCTTTTGGGAAAA
>CAIWHF010000030.1 GCA_903912405.1 uncultured Bacteroidota bacterium
AAAAAATAGCAATAATAAAAAAGTCCCGCAGTTTACTGCGGGACTTTTTTAATCTAAAATAAACTAGAATTATTTAGCTACTGTAATTTTTTCAGTAAGCGTTCCGTTATTAGTAATGATTTGTACATTATATAAACCATTAGAGAATTGAGCAACTGGAATTTGAATAGCATTCAAACCACTTTCATAAGTAGTAGTAGCTTTTTCAAAAACTATTTTACCCATCATATCAAATACTCTAACACCAACACTCATTGATACTGCATTTCTGAAACCAACTTCTGCATAATCAATAGCAGGGTTAGGGAATACCGACAAGCTAGTCATATTTTCAATGGTATTTACACTAGTTGTTGAAGCTGGTGTAGCATAAGATTGAATGATATCTTTGTTGGTATTGTCTTGAACAAAAGCAACCATATCACTTCCAATTGGATTTGCCCAGAAGTTTAAGCTATTTTGAGTAACACTACCTACTGTATATTTTGCTCTGAACGTAAATGATTGACTTTGGCCAGCAGTTAAGTTAGCTAAAGAAGTACCATTACCATCAGGGAACATCATGCGCATAATACGAACATAATTTGTTTGCGAAGTTGTACCAGTATAATTGTATTGTCTTTCTACTGCTGCAACATGTAATTTAAATGGAGTTGTAGTAGTGATATACGGAGTTACTGTTACGGTGCAAATGATAGAGTCAGCACCTTTTAACCAATAAGTACCTGTAATTGCAGCAACTGCAGGATCTGCTTTAGACGCATCAATTTCTGCTTGGTCACCAGCACCACCAGCTAAACCATTAGTGAAATGATCAGGGATACCTGTAACATTGTAGTAAGTTCTACGTGCAAGTCCAGGAGGGTTATAACTAGGATCTGTACCTGGAGAAGGCCAGTTCATTTGGTATTTTACTACATTGAAACGGCTAGAAGCAACATTTGCATTGTTGGTAACAATTAATGGGTCAAATGTTGAGTTAAAGGATGCACAAGGGGCACAAGTAGAAGAAGAAAATTCTTCAATTAAACCACTTTTAGCAACACCTTGAGAAGCACCTGTGAAATTTGCTGTTTTAACATTGTTAGCAGCATTAGGATCTGTTACACCATTTACTTGTGTAATAGTTCCAGTGATTGTTAGAGCACCAGTGCTAATACCACTAGCTAAAGTAGTAAAGGTTAAAGTAGTTGCTTGGAAAGGCATTAAATTTAAACCAGTAAATGTTTGAGAAACGGCTGCGTTAGCACCTATTTTGTAATTTACAGTAACTGCAGTAATGGTTTGAACACCCGCATTGCTAACCGTAACACTAACTTTTGTATTGTTAGCTGCATATCTTGGGAACGTGATAGCATCGATAGCTGCGTCTTGCATATTGGCAACATTTTCAACAGCTACATCATCCAAGAAGAAATAACGTTTGTTATTATTTTCATTTACAAACGCTAAACGCACTGTTTGACCAGCATAAGCTGCCAATGAAATACCTCTTTTAGAAAAGTCATTAGTGCATTGTGCATTAAATAAAGAAGTTGTGAAAGCAGCAGCAGTTGTGCCAGCTGAAGGAGAAATCATAATTTTAATAAAATCATTACCAGTAGTTGGTGTGTAATCAGACCAAGATAATACTGGATTACCGGTAGCAGGTACGGTAAAAGATGGAGTAATGATCCAACGGCTAGCAGCTCCTGTTGGAGAGAAATAGCTCGGTGTAATTAATGAAGAATCTGCAGTAGCTGTTAAATAGTTAGCATATGCATTGGAAGTTAATGCTGGTGTTAAAGCAGTTCCAAAATAAGAAGAAACAGGAAGGTTGTTATCGTTCTTAATTTGAATCCAGGTTGTTGGTATGCCTGCATTAAAATTTTCTGTCCAAAGTTGCGCATGTGCATTTGCTGCAACTAATAAAGACATAGCTAGTAATAGTTTTTTCATTTTAGTTTATTTAGATTGTAAATGTAAATAAATTATTAATTCAAAATTACTTTTTAGTAAAATAAAAAAGTCCCGAATTTCGGGACTTTTTTATTTTGTTTAAGATGGATTACTTAATTACAGAAATGCGTTGCGTTAAAGTACCATTTTCTGCATCTATTCTAATGCTATAAATACCTGTATTTAAATTAGTTGTATTGATTTCAACAGTGCTTAAACCAGCATTAAATTGGCTGTTAGAAACCGTTTGAACTAATTGTCCTAATTGATCATAAACTGCAATCGTCAAGTTGCTTGCTTTTTCTAATGAGAAGTTCAATTTTGCCATGTCTTTTGCAGGATTTGGATATACCGTAAGTTCAGATAAACCGTTGATTTTATCAACACTTAATGAAGATGCTGTTTTAAACCATCTGCTTTCGCCTTTACCATATTGACCATTAGACGTGATTAAAGCAACAGGAGGATTTTGTCCATAAAGTTTGTAGCCACCCACACCTGTACCTGCATTTACGCCATCGCCATATGCATCAGCAACATCTAAACGATAGCATTTATTAGGGCTTACCGTAAATGATTTTGAATGCAATAATATACCAGAAGCAGATAAGTCGGTCCATGGTCCGTCTTGTGCTACAATGGTATTCGCAGCTTCATCATATAATTTCCACGTACACTCAGATCCATATTGGTCTTGCGTAAAGTCCATGGTCATGAATGAAGATTGATCTATAAGTGTAGTTAATAAAATAGCCGATTTAGCTAAGGTATTGTTAGCTGCGTTTTGATCCGCTGCTCCATTTACATTACCTACGGTTACATTTAAGGTGTTTGTGGTGGTAGGGGTAAAAGTGATGGTTGGTAAAGTGATTTCTAAAGACGTTGCAGGAGGAATACTGCCATTGAACGTATAATTGCTATTGGTTCCGCCATTAACGTTATAAGTTAAGTTAGCAGATGTAATGATACTGCTACCATTATTGTAAATTCTTGTCTTAGGATTTAAAACGCCAGCACATACCGTTGCTTCCGAAGTAACCGTTTGAACTTGTGCATCTTTTGAATAAGCAAAACCACTTAATGTGATAGGACCATAAGCACCTGAAATAATTTCAGTATTTGATTCTGCAACAAAAGCAACTAATTCTAAATTACCCAACTGCGGTGTGTTGTTTACAAATTGTGCAGGGATCGTATAGGTATATTGTTTTTGCACTAAGGTACCAGAAGTAGTTGTAGATAATACTTCACCCATTGCACTTGTATTTAATACTTTACGCAACATGTGTTGGTGATTGTATGTTCCGTCTGCATTGATTTGAGTAGGGTTGTAATTACCATAGTTAGATTGTGGTCCTACAACATTGTTTTCTAATAACATAACCGTCAAATTGTTGGTAGAAGCCGGGCTTGCACCTGTATAGTATACTTCTACATTTACTGTTAATAAACGAGAGGTAACATCTAAAGTTCCTTGTAAAGCTACATTTACATAAGAAGATTGTGCTAATGTTTGTGTAGCATATTGTGCCCATACACCACGACTCATTGTAATAGCAGTACCTGTATAAACGTGACGGTTCATAGAACCCGTAGGGTAACCAGTGATACCCATCGTTGAAATAGCAGCAATAGCATTACCTTCAGCTGTTCTGTAATCTGGTTCAGAGCCACTTGGTGTTGCATAGCCACCCGTATGTATGTTGATTGGAATTACTTTTCCTGGCGTGTTAGCAGCTTTAATATCATTTGCAATTTTATGTCCATCAGGGCAATAGCCACAGTGGATGCCTGTAAATTCTTCCAATACCACCGTTTTGTTGGATGGAGCAGTACTAACAGGTAATTGAGCGTAAGCCATAACGTTCAAAGCTACAGCAAAACTAGAAAGTAATAGTTTCTTCATGTTTTAGTTTTTAGATATTAAAAATAGGAAATAAAATTGGAAAAAAGGCAGGTTCTAAAAAAATCTAGTACCTTTGAACTCTAATTACGGGGTGCCTTAATATACCAGGCTGAGATCATACCCGCTGAACCTCGACCAGGTAATGCTGGTTAGGAAAACAAAAAAACTTCAGCGATTTTATGATTATTTATATTGATTTGAAAATCAATTAAATAAGTCAATTTATTGAGCATATCCTGTTTTCTAAAAAATATATTGATATGAAAAAAACAGTATTTGTCTTTTTATTACTAGGCCCTATTTTCAGCTTTGCGCAATCTACTGACAGCCTAGTGCTAAAATCTTTAAATCCGGTTGCCGTTAATGCTTCAGCCGCAATTCGTGCTACGGATAAGGATCCTTTTGCTGCTACAACGCTATCAGAAAAGACCATTCAAAAAAACAATAACGCTCAAGATTTGCCTTATCTCTTGCAATATCTTCCAAGTGTAGTAGTAGGCTCTGATGCCGGCACCGGTTTTGGATATACCAATATGCGTGTAAGAGGTACTGATGGAACGCGCATTAATGTTACGTTAAATGGAGTACCGGTAAATGATGCTGAATCGCAAGCAACCTATTTTGTAGATTTTGCCGATATAGCGAGTTCTACTAATTCTATACAATTGCAACGAGGAGTTGGTACCTCTACAAATGGTCCCGGCGCTTTTGGTGCCACTTTGAGTATGCAAACCATCGATCAAGAGGCTGCTCCTAAACTAAGTATTCAAGCGGTAGTTGGTTCTTTAAATACAAGCAAATGGTGTGCCAAATGGCAAAGTGCTCGTTTGAAAAACGGATTACAATTTGGATGGCGTGCTTCTAAATTAAATTCAGATGGCTATATCAATAGAAGTGCGAGCGATTTAAATGCTATGCAATTTAATATGAGTTGGCTTCAAAGTCCTACTACCAAATGGAGTGCAATGATTATGAGAGGTAAAGAAAAAACCGGACAAGCTTGGGATGGAGTGCCAGAGGATTCTCTAAAAACAAATAGAACCTACAATGGCTTAGGTATTAAAGAAGATGGCACTTATTATAATAATCAAACCGATAACTATCAACAAACCTATTATCAAGCTTTTTATGATAAAACATTAACCCATCAGG
Organism: uncultured Bacteroidota bacterium; assembly: GCA_903912405.1. Lineage (GTDB taxonomy): Bacteria > Bacteroidota > Bacteroidia > Chitinophagales > Chitinophagaceae > CAIWHF01. Next base: position 4,997 of record CAIWHF010000030.1, read on the forward strand.
CAACTCTGCACGCAGGGCTTTTTCTTACCACCGGCAAAGGGTTTTATGAAGAATATAAACAAGATCAATATTATGAATCGTATCACCTTCCTAATTTTATTAGCTCCAACAACGACACATTCATTGCTACTAGCTTAGTGCGCCAATTATGGTTGGATAATAAAAACTATGGTGCATTGTTTTCCTATAATCAAGTTTTTAATAAATGTAATTTGACTTTGGGTGGTATTGTATCGCAATATGAAGGCCAACATTATGGATTGGTAAAATGGGCCACTCAGGGAATTCCTGCCGACTATAAATGGTATCAATTAAGCTCTTTGAAAAAAGATGCTAATGTGTATGCCAAAGCGCGCTATCATTTTTCTGATCAGTTGATTGGTTTTGCCGAATTGCAATATCGATCTGCTTCTTATGAAATGAATGGGTTTAGAAAAAACACCGATTTGCATCCTACCGCTTCGTATCAGTTTCTAAATCCTAAAATGGGTATTACCTATTTTGTGAAAAAGACCAATACGCTGATGGAAAAAGTATATGCGTCGATTGCTGTTGCTAATAAAGAACCCAATAGAGATGATTTTGAAACGTCTACGCAGCAAATGCCTAAAGCAGAACATTTAACAGATGTAGAATTGGGCTATGAGTACACGCATATAAAAGCACAATTTGCAGCAAATTTTTATTTTATGAATTACAAAAATCAATTAGTAAATAATGGTAAAATAAATGATGTGGGGGCCTATACGCGTGTGAATGTTGATCAAAGTTATAGAGCAGGTTTAGAATTACAAGGCGCTTATGTGATCAATAAAAAATTCAATCTATTTGCCAATCTTACACTTTCAAAAAATAAAATAAAAGCTATTAACGAATTTATAGATGACTATGATTCCTCAACACAACGTATAGTAGCACACACCAATACGGATATTATTTTGTCGCCAAATGTAGTAGCGGCAGCGGGTTTGCATGCGTTAGTTTATCAAAATAAAACGAAAACAATAGATGTGGATGTGTTGGGTAAACATGTTGGTCAACAGTATTTAGATAATACATCTAATGCATCAAGAAGCATAGCGGCGTATACGGTAACCGATCTAAAATCAAGTTTCACTTGGGTAACCAAAAATGCAGCTAGCATTCGTTTACAAGCATCGGTAACTAATATTTTTAATCGTGCATATGAAGCAAGCGGGTATAATTTCAACTATTATTATGGTGGTCAGTTGAGTACAAATAATGTTTATTATCCGCAAGCAAAAAGAATGCTCTTGTTGAGCATTTTATGGCAGATAAAATAGTGTGAACAGTCGTTTTATAAACAAGGATTATAGGACTATAACAGAAATTAGTGTAGGCTAGTATGCTAATGCTGTTATAGTTTTGTACCTTGTGAAAAAATTTATTTCGACTATGTTTATTAAACAATTATATACCAATTGCTTGAGTGAAGCTGCTTATTTTGTAGCGAGTGAAGGAGTAGCTATTGTGATTGATCCGTTAAGAGATATTGATGCTTATTTGGCACTAGCTAAAGAACAAAATTCGGTTATAAAGTATATTTTCGAAACGCATTTTCATGCCGATTTTGTAAGCGGTCATTTAGAATTAGCCCAAGCAACAGGGGCTACGATTGTGTATGGACCTGATGCAGAAACCGCTTTTAAAACACACCATGCTGCAGATGGAGAAGTTTTTACGATTGGTAAATTACGTTTGCGCGTAATGCATACACCTGGCCATACCTTAGAAAGCACATGCTATGTTTTGCAAGATGAGCATCAAAAAGATTATTGTGTATTTACGGGCGATACTTTATTCGTTGGTGATGTGGGGCGCCCCGATTTATTCTCGGGCAATTTGAGTAAAGAAGAACTTGCAGGTTATTTATACGATTCTTTGCATAGTAAAATTATTAAACTAGAAGACCACGTATTGGTGTATCCTGCACACGGACCAGGATCTGCATGTGGCAAAAACTTAGGCCCTAATACACACAGTAGTATAGGCGAACAAAAACAAACTAACTATGCCTTAGCACCGCAAAGCAAAGAAGCATTTGTAGCAGCTGTCACTACGGGATTAAATGCCCCACCCGCTTATTTTCCTATCAATGCATCGATTAATAAAAAAGGCTATGATAGTTTAGATGCTATTAAAACAAAAGGTTTAAAGGCCTTATCAATTGCGGAGTTTAAAGAAGAAGTAGCTCAAGGTGCCTTAATTTTAGATACCCGCAAAGCAACTGAATTTACCGAGGGGTTTATTCCAGAATCTATTAGTATTGGTTTAGATGGTCGATTTGCAGAGTGGGCAGGCACGCTCTTCCCCTTTCAACAAGCGATTGTATTAGTAACCGAAGCAGGTAAAGAAGAAGAAACTTTAATTCGTTTAGCACGGGTAGGCCTCGATACGATACATGGATATTTGAAAGGTGGTTATGAAGCTTGGGAAGCGGCTAATGAAAAAATTGATATTATTATCGATGTAGATACCGAAGAATTAGCCTTAGATATTCCACATGATCCTAAATTAGAAATCATAGATGTGCGCAAGCAAGCAGAGTTTGATGCGGGCCATATTGTTGCGGCTAATTTGATGCCTTTAGATACTTTAATTGATCCCTTACATTTATCGGTGATAGATACCGAAGCTAATTTGTATGTACATTGCGCCGGTGGCTATCGATCGGTTATTGCATGTTCCTTATTAAAACGACAAGGATTTCATAATGTACGCAACGTATTGGGTGGCTGGACGGCTATCAAGGAAGTCAACGAAATTCCTAAAGAAATGAGTAGTATTATGAATTAAAAAAAGGTGCAATTGCACCTTTTTTTTATATTCTTTTTATAGCAGCACCTAATGCATTTAAGCGCTCATCGATGCGCTCATAGCCTCTATCAATTTGTTCAATGTTTTGAATAGTACTTTTGCCACTAGCTGATAATGCAGCGATGAGCAAGGCCACACCAGCACGAATATCTGGAGAAACCATGTTGATGCCTCTTAAATCATTTTGTTTATTGAGTCCAATCACTACCGCTCTGTGTGGATCGCAGAGTACAATTTGCGCTCCCATTTCAATTAATTTATCAACGAAAAACAAGCGGCTTTCAAACATTTTTTGATGAATTAAAACCGTTCCTTTTGCTTGTGTGGCTACCACCAATACAATGCTCAATAAATCGGGCGTAAAGCCTGGCCAAGGTGCATCGTAGATGGTTAAAACCGAACCGTCAATGAAGCGTTGTATACTGTAAGATTCTTGAGCGGGTATATAAATATCGTTTCCTTTAATGTGCAATTCAATACCCAAACGTTGAAACATTTCCGGTATAATGCCCAATTCTTTTACATCGGCATTTTTAATGGTAAGTTCGCTTTTAGTCATTGCAGCTAAGCCAATAAACGAACCGACTTCAATCATATCGGCTAAAAGTCGATGCTCGCAACCCTTTAAAGAGCTTACGCCTTCAACAATCAATAAATTTGAACCGATGCCTTTAATTTGAGCACCCATACTATTGAGCATTTTGCATAACTGTTGCACATAAGGCTCACAGGCTGCATTGTAAATAGTGGTGGTACCTGGCGCCATTACTGCAGCCATTATTATATTGGCGGTACCGGTTACCGAAGGTTCATCGAGCAACATAGAAGCGCCAGCTAATCGACTGCCATCTAATTCAAATAAATAATGTTCTACATTGTAATTAAATACAACACCCAATTTTTCAAATCCTCTAATATGGGTGTCTAATCGGCGGCGTCCAATTTTGTCACCACCCGGTTGTGGAATTTGCGCTTTTTTAAATCGTGCTAACAAAGGCCCTGCCAACATTACAGCACCTCTGAGTTTGCCGGATTTATGTTTAAAGGTTTGTCCAGCAAAATAATCTAAATCAATATTTTTTGCTTCAATGACTACCGTATTGGCATCAGGGCGTTCTACATGAGCACCCATATCACCTATCAATTCAATCAATAAATTGACATCAATAATATTCGGCACATTGGTTAGCGTAACTTTTTGATCGGTCAATAAAGCGGCACACAATACTTGTAAAGCTTCATTTTTAGCACCTTGCGGGGTGATTTCACCAGACAGTGTTTTTCCTCCTCTTATTTCAAAAGCATTCATACGCTAGTATACTAATTGTTGGGTTTATTCTTATTAAATTTACGATTTTTATTATAACCGCCGCTATTGTTGTTATTATTATTGTTGAAGTTTCGTTGGCTATTATTTTTATTGCCATTGCCCTTAAAATTATTACCACCCCCTTTCTTGAAATTATTTTGTGGTCTATTATCGAAATGCACTTTAAACCCACCCGTTTCAAAATCCATTAAACCTTTCGTAATTTCTGATAATTCATTTTTAATCATATCATCATGGATAGGTTCTCTATGCCAATTGGTATAGGCCAATTTCATATAATAGCCAATATGCTGTGTAAAGCCTTGTCGGCGCTCCTCATCCTTTTCTTGTAAGCCTAGCGCTAATAAAGACTCTAAGTTGCTTCCTAAATGACGATATTTAATAGATTTTTTAGGATACGCAATGGGTGCTGGTTTTTTAAATAATTCTTCTGGAGTAGGTTTAGGATAAGGGCCATCAATTTCCAATTCAAAATTGGCCATTTGGTGTAGGTGATCCCACAAGCGATGTTTATAGTCTTCTTCTAGTTTTAGATTAGGATTTAAAATACTCATCAACTCTACAATAACTTCTGCATTTTGTAGGCGCTTTTTAGGATCTTCAATGGTTAAAACATGTTCAACCATACGTTGTACATTTCTACCATATTCTGGCAGTGCAAGGTGCTTTCTTTTTGTATTATATTCCATGTAGTTATGGTGCATGATTCAACATGCGTTCTTAAATTTACTAAAATGAATAGATTTGAATTGCTTGTAGATGAGCTACTATTTCTTTTAAAATGCTGAGCAAATATAGTAAATTGAGGGAATTATAAAATAATTTTTAAATAAACTTATACTTTTGTATTGCTTATAGAACAATTTGCAAGCAGCTACTTTTTGATTACATGAAAGCAATAATTACCAATTGGAAATATGCCTGGCAACAGGGTAATTTTAGAAATATACTAATGATAACACTACTGCTTTTTATAGCATTGGTATGGTTTTATCCCCTATTTTTTAACTTTATAGAGCATAGGTCTGGCTTCGGCATACAAGACCCTATTGTAAATTACTTAAAACCTAGAGATAATTCAATCCCTATTTTTTCACTTTTATGGATAAGCATAGGCATGCAAATTTGGATCCTAAAAGATAAGCCCCAGCAAGCGCTTTTATTTTTATTAAGTTATTTTATCATCAACCTTACGCGTATTGTCACCATATATCTTGTACCCTTAAATCCTCCAGTACATTTAATTCCGCTCCAAGACCCTTTGAGTAATTATTTTTATGGCACTCATTTTATTACAAAAGATTTATTTTATTCTGGCCATACCGCAATTGTGCTATTAATTGGTTTTACAAGTGTAAATAAATGGTTGAAATTTATATTTATAATGATTGCTATTGCAATTGCTTTTATGGTGTTGTCTAATCATGTGCATTATACTATTGATGTACTTGCAGCGCCATTCTTTGTTGTTTTTGCAATAACTATGAGTAAAAAATTAATTAAATATAAGATTGCAGCTAAAAGTGAATGAGGGTTTTATTAAATTATAATTATATTTGCCCTTTAATACTATTAACCAAAAAAAAATAATCAAGTAGTTTAAAACCTATTTGTCTTAAATATACTTATGGAAAAACTTGTCTGTCCACATTTTAGTTTAGGCGAATCGCTGACTAAAGAACAAACCGACTTTTTTGATGCGAAGGGATTTATCGTATTTAAAAATTTTATAAGTAAGGAGCAAGTGGCGTTATTTTTACAGGAGGCACAACGTGTAGAGCGTGAACTTATAGCTTCTGGTACCACCGTTATAAATGGAACACCATTAAAATATGGCTTAGATGATGATGGTAATAAAATGATACAACGCATGTGTTTCCTCTCTCAATTTAGCCCTGTTTTACAAGCCTTTTTTGAAGATAATCGTTTAAAATCATTATTACCATTATTAACCCCATACCAAGGTAGAATAGGGTTAAATGAAAAAGATGGTTTGGTGATGAATCATTATGTGCGTACCCAACACAGTAAATTTTCACAAATGGGTTGGCATACCGATAGTCCTAGAGATTTATTCTTAGGTCAAAAAATTATGCCCATGCTCAATGTGGGTATACATTTAGACGACTGTCCGTTTGATAATGGAGGCTTGAGAGTGTTACCGGGCACCCACAAGCAATCGATGTTTAAATTACTTTTTGGTAAAAAATATTTTGTCGATAATCGCCCTGATGATCGAGAAGTTGGCTTTGATATTGAGGCTGGAGATTTAGGGGTGCACGATGGGCGCTTATGGCACCGGGTGCAGCAATCGCCCAATTATGGAGATGCTAGCAGACGACGCGTTATGTATGTGCCGTTTATCACGGGAGTTGTTAAAGTAAAAAATGAAAAAACGAAGATGCCTTTTTATCATAAGTTTATGAATAAAGTGCAATAGTTTCACTCACTCAATGTCTCATAACATGACTTATGCACTTATTACAGGCGCCAGTAAAGGAATTGGCAAATGCATAGCTAGAGAATTAGCACAAAAAGGATATAATTTACTATTGGTAGCACGCAGCACCGATTTGCTGCAAACAGTTGCTCAAGAATTAGAGCAAGAATTTGCTATTAAAGCCTTAGTGCTTTCTATAGATATGAGTCGTCCAGAAGCTGCCCAAACCATTTTTAATTTTTGTGAGCAACAACATTTATCCGTTTCTATTTTAGTGAATAATGCTGGTTATGGATTAAGTGGCAAATTCGAAAAATATGCGAGCTCGGCTCATGAAGCTATGTTGCAAGTTAATATTATGTGTCTTACGCAATTATGTGCTTTGTTTATACCCATGTTGAAGCAACAACAACAAGCTTTTATAATGAATATTGCGAGCTCTGCAGCATATCAGGCAGTTCCTTATTTAGGCGCCTATGCAGCGAGTAAATCCTATGTATTAAGCTTCAGTAGGGCGCTTTACCAAGAATATAAAAACACTGCTTTATCGGTTACCTGTATTTGCCCTGGACCAACAGATACCGATTTCCCCAATAGAGCTTTCTTAGGTCCAAAAGGAATGAAAACAGCGGCTAAATTAAACATGACCCCTGAAAAAGTAGCGGAAATTGCTGTACAATCTATGTTTGCAAAAAAACCAAATGTTATTTTAGGATTTGTAAATAAAGTAGGTGCTTTTTTAGCTTGGTTATTACCCAACAATATAGTGGAAAGAAGTGCTATGAGTATTTATCAATAGCTTAACAAGCTCAGATTAAACATTAAGGACTAGGATATAGTCTAACTTAAAAATTCTACTTATGAAAGCTGCTTTATTTTTATTACTAGTTTGTTTAAGCTCCTTTTTTTGGAGTTCTTGCATTACCGTTGCGCCTCCTATGCATCCGGCTAAGCACTTTGGTTTAAGACCCCTATATCGTCAAAACTATCGATATGCAGTGCCTTATCGCCCTTTCTTCCATTCTCGCGGTTGTCGTAGAAGATAAATACACAGACACTATTCATCGCAAGTATATTTTATATATTTGTGCATGTTTACAACCGATCTTACTGGAAAATATGCTTTGATTGCAGGAAGCACGCAAGGCATTGGTTTGGCTACTGCCCAAACCTTAGCGCAATTAGGTGCTACATGTATTCTTATGGCACGCAATGAAAGTGCTTTGCAGGAAGCCCTTGCAACCCTTGCTACACAACATCAACAACAACATCGTGTGGTGGTAGCTGATTTTCAATTTCCACAACAAGTGCAAGCGGCCATATCGGCAAGTTTAGCCATTTCGCCTATTCATATTTTAGTCAACAATAGTGGTGGTCCGGCTGCAGGTCCTATTGTAGATGCCACAACCGATGCATTCATAGCTACTTTTCAGCAACATTTGATTGCCAATCATATTCTTACTACCGCTGTTTTAGAAAGCATGAAAGCAGCACATTATGGTAGAATTATAAATATTATTTCTACTTCTGTAAAGGTACCCTTAAAAGGTTTAGGCGTGAGCAATACCATTCGTGGCGCAGTAGCATCTTGGGCAAAAACGATGTCGATAGAAGTAGCGCCATTTGGTATTACGGTAAACAATGTATTACCTGGAGCTACTGCTACAGGGCGCTTACAAGCGATAATTGAAAACAAGTCTAACAAACTACAAACCAGCAAAGAAGTTGTCAGCGAAGAAATGCTTGCAGAAATTCCTGCAAAGCGATTTGGAACCCCTGAAGAAATTGCTAATGTGGTTGCATTTTTAGCTAGTCCAGCTGCTTCTTATGTAAATGGTACCAGTATACCAGTAGATGGTGGTAGAACGGGTGCGATTTGATAAAAAAATGACGAAAAAATGACTCATAAAAAGTGATATTTGTCATGAATGCGCTGAAACCCTTACTGGCATTGACAATTTTTTTTTTAAAACCGCTTTCACTTTTAACGTTTCTGTTGTAAATTTGCCTTGATTTTGACAAAACTTTGACAAAAAGAAAACATTAAATTATCAATTTTTTTCTGTGCTAGAACTACATATGCTTCGATTCAAAAAAATAGTATTTCAGTCCATTGCCTTAGTTGCAATCGTGCTATTCAGCAATTTTTCTTCTTCCGCTCAAGATGGTAAAGCTATCTTCCAAGCAAATTGCGCAAGTTGCCACAATCCAATAAAAGATGCCACGGGTCCTGCTTTGCAAGGAGTAGATAAGCGTGTGCCGTCTAAAGAATGGATTTACAATTGGATTCACAATTCTGCAAAAGTTATTAGCAGTGGTGACAAGTATGCAAACGACTTGTACAACAAATGGAATAAAACAGCCATGACGGCGTTTCCTCAGCTTTCTAATGCAGAGATTGATGCAGTTATTAAATATGTAAATGATTACAAAGCACCATCAGCTACACCTGCTGCAGGGGCTGCTACTCAAAACGGACCAGAAGAAGACAATAGCAATATGTACATCTTAGTTACATTGGCTTTGTTGGTATTAATGGTTATCCTTTGGAAAGTAAATAGCGGATTGAAACGCGTAGCTAATGAAAAACAAGGTTTGCCTAATGTAAAAGAAATTCCTTTTTATAGAAACAAATTGTTTGTTGCTATCGCTATCATTTTAGCGTTCATATTAGCAGGCTATTGGATTGCTAATGGATCTATAGAAATGGGTCGTCAGCAAAATTACAAACCAGAGCAACCTATTTTCTATTCTCACAAAGTGCACGCGGGTATCAATCAAATCAATTGCTTGTATTGCCATGCGGGTGCAGAGAAAAGTAAACATGCAATGGTGCCTTCTACCAATGTATGTATGAATTGCCACAAGCAAATCAATGAATATACTGGCGAAGCAGAACATCCTTTGTATAACGAAGAAGGTGAAAAAATAAACGGTACGGAACAAATCCAATTATTGTACAAATATGCAGGATGGGATCCGGCTAAGAAAGACTATATCCGCAACGATAAAGGAGAAATTCAAGCTACACCTATCAAGTGGACAAAAATCCACAACTTGCCTGATCACGTATATTTCAATCACTCACAACACGTAGCGGTAGGTAAAGTACCATGTCAACAATGTCATGGTCCTATCCAAGAAATGGATGAAGTGTATCAATTCTCTCCATTATCAATGGGATGGTGTATTAACTGTCACCGTCAAACGAAAGTGCAATTTGAAAACAATAACTACTATAGCATTTTTGAAAAATACCATCAAGAATTAAAAGATAAGAAAAGAGATGGTGTTACAGTAGAAGAAATTGGTGGTTTGGAATGTCAACGATGCCACTACTAAAATAATTTAAAAAACTTGTAATTCATCTGCTTAATCAGCAACGTAATTAATCAACAACTATGAGTCAAAAACAATATTGGAAGGGTTTAGAAGAACAACAAGGTACGGAAGCGCACAAAGTTGCGGCAAGTAATGAGTTTAGTGAGCCATTACCGTTTGATATGAGCGAAGGCTTATTAGAAGCTCAAACTCCTCGTCGTGATTTTCTTAAATATTTAGGTTTTAGCACCGCTGCTGCTATGTTAGCTGCAAGCTGCGAAATGCCGGTACGTAAAGTAATCCCGTATGCTATCAAACCAGAAGATATTATTCCTGGTGTACCTAATTATTACGCATCAACATTTGTAGATGGGGGTGATTATTGTGCCGTTGTAGTTAAAACAAGAGATGGTCGTCCTATCAAAATTGAAGGAAATGACAAATCATCTATCAATAAAGGAGCGAGCTCTGCAAGAGTACAAGCGTCTGTATTAAATTTATATGATACAGCACGTTTACGTGGTCCTTTAGCAGATGGCAAAGAAGCTACTTTCGAAGCTATCGATAGAAGCATCACCGCTAGTTTAGCAAGTTCTAAGAAAACGGTTTTATTAACAAGTACCGTTTTAAGTCCTACTTCAAAAAATGCCATTCAACAATTTTTAGCAAAATATCCAACTGCACAATGGTTGACGTATGATGCTATTTCATATAGCGGCATGTTGTTGGCGAATGAAGCAAGCTATGGTAAAAAAACATTACCAGCATATCATTTTGAAAATGCAAAAACTATTGTGAGTTTAGGTGCAGATTTCTTAGGTACTTGGTTGTCACCAACAGAATTTGCAAAACAATATGCACAAGGTAGACGCGTATCGGCTAAAAACTTGGAAATGTCTAAACACTACCATGTTGAAGCAAATCATACGATAACGGGAGCAGCAGCAGATGAGCGTGCAACTTGCAAGCCGTCCCAAATGGGTGCTGTAGCTGCAGCTTTATACAATGCTATTCAAACAGGCGCTACGCCAAATTTAGGTACAGAAAAATTAAATGCACTTGTAAAAGATGCAGCAGCTGATTTGAAAAAAGGCAATGGTTTAGTAGTTGCTGGTTCTAATGATGTAGCTGTTCAAACAGTGGTAAACGCTATCAACAGCGCAGTGGGTGCTAATGGTACTACTATAAACTGGGCGGTTACTAGTAATTATAAACAAGGTATAGATGCTGATTTTGTAGGCTTAGTGCAAGCTATGAATGCAGGTCAAGTAGACACCTTAATCATGCAAAATGTAAACCCAGTGTATGAATCTGCAATGGGTGATCAATTTGAATCTGGATTATCTAAAGTGGCTAACACCATTACCTTTGCTTCGCATTTAGATGAAACAGCTCAAAAATGTAAATATAGTATTCCAGATCATCATTACTTAGAATCTTGGGGTGATGCAGAACCTAAATCAGGTTTTTATAGCTTAATGCAACCAGGTATTTCACCTATTCACAAAACAAGAGCATATCAAGATAGCTTATTGACTTGGGCAGGTGCATCGGAAACCTATTTCAATCAATGGGAAGCGTATTGGAAAACCAAATTAGGTGGTCAAACTAATTTTGACTTAGCCCTTCAAGATGGTGTTATCGAGCCAGAGCAAGAAACTATGGGTGGTGCATCGTTTAATGGTAATCTTGCTGCAGCAATGCAACAAATCAGCGCTACAAAATCTGGTAAAACAGAAGTTGTAGTGTATGAAAAAATAGCAATGGGTAAAGGTGGTGCATGGAGTAATAATCCATGGTTACAAGAAATGCCAGACCCAATTTCTAAAGCAACTTGGGACAACTACGCATGTGTTTCTCCTAAAAAAGCAAAAGAATTACAAGCAGAATTAACCAGCATTACGGAAGTAGTAGCTGCTAAAACTGTTATCAAAATAAAAATCAAAGGATTTGAAGTTGCCTTACCATTGGTAGTAATACCTGGTATGCACAACGATGTTATTGCTGTTGCATTAGGTTATGGTAGAAGCGAAAAAATTGGTCGCGCAGCTGCAAATACAGGTAAGCGCGTAGCACCTTTGATGCACTATAACGGAACTACATTTGTAGCATATAATGATATTACGATTGAGCGTACTGCAGAAACGTATGAAATTGCTCAAACGCAAACACATATCAGTTATGAAGGAAGACCAATTCTTCATGAATATACTTTGGAAGAATTCAAGAAAAATCCGAATGAATTAATTGAAGATCGTGCAAAAGAAATTGGTCATTATGCTTCCGCTACGCCATGGGAAAACCATGAAGGAGGTGAAAAAGAAGCTATTGACGCTAATAAATTAGCAGAAGATTTCCGTGTAAATGGAACCTTATATCCAAACTATGAACACTTAGGGGTGCATTGGGGTATGTCAATCGATTTAAACAGCTGTATCGGTTGCGGTGCTTGCGTGGTAGGTTGCCAAGCAGAAAATAATATTTCTGTAGTGGGTAAACACCATGTATTGAAATCTCAAGAAATGCACTGGATTCGTATCGATCGTTATTTTAGTGGTATGCCAGATGATGCAGATAGCATTCAAACAGTATTCCAACCAATGATGTGTCAGCATTGCGATAACGCTCCATGTGAGAATGTTTGTCCAGTAAATGCGACTAGCCATAGCAGTGAAGGTTTAAATCAAATGACGTATAACCGTTGTATCGGTACTAAATATTGTGCAAACAACTGTCCGTACAAAGTACGTCACTTCAACTGGATGGATTGGAATGGTGCAGATGCTTTTGCTGATAACTTATACGAAGATGGCAGAAGAGATGATATGAACGATGAGTTGACAAGAATGGTATTAAATCCAGATGTTACTGTTCGTAGCCGTGGTGTTATGGAAAAATGTTCATTCTGCGTACAACGTTTACAAGAAGCTAAACTTACTGCTAAGAAAGCTGGAGAGCCATTAAAAGATGGCGCTGCAAGAACAGCGTGTCAGCAAGCATGCCCTACAGATGCGATCATCTTCGGAAATGTAAATGATAAAGAAAGTGCTATTCATAAAGTACGTCATGAGCAACAAAAAGAGCGTTTGTTCTATGTGTTAGAGCAAATCCACACCCTACCTAATGTAAACTACTTAAGCAAAATTAGAAATGCGGAAGAAGTGATAGGTGGCAACGAAGCGAAAGACGGTTTAATGAATGACCATATTTAATAAATAAAAGATAGGACTACTATCCATTACTAATAATTTCAGAATTTTTCAAGTGCTATGCATTTAAAGTACGAATCATCAACAAGAGAACCACTCGTAGAAGGTAATAAGACTTACCATCAGGTAACGGAAGATATCTGTAAACCTATTGAGCAAAAACCAAGCCGTTTGTGGTATATTGGTTTCTTCTTTTCCATTTCCTTATTATTATTCGGAGTATTTTCGGTATTCTGGGAAGTATATTGGGGTATAGGTGTATGGGGTATCAATAGAACCATTGGATGGGGTTGGGATATTACCAATTTCGTATGGTGGGTTGGTATTGGTCATGCTGGTACGCTTATCTCAGCTATCTTATTATTATTCCGTCAAGGATGGAGAACCGGTGTAAACCGTGCAGCAGAGGCGATGACTATTTTTGCCGTAATGTGTGCTGGCCAGTTTCCAATTTTCCACATGGGTCGTGTTTGGGATGCCTTTTATGTATTACCTTATCCTAACTCACGTGGTCCATTATGGCCTAACTTCAACTCGGCTTTATTGTGGGACGTATTTGCGATCTCTACGTATTTTACGGTTTCCTTATTATTCTGGTATTCTGGTTTAGTGCCGGACTTTGCAACGATTCGTGATCGTGCAAAAACTAATTTACGCAAACGCTTATATGGTTTAGCATCATTCGGATGGACGGGTACTGCTAAAAACTGGCAACGTCACGAGGCTTTATCATTAGTATTAGCAGGTTTATCTACTCCACTAGTATTATCGGTGCATACGATTGTATCGTTTGACTTTGCTACTTCGGTAATTCCAGGTTGGCATACAACGATCTTCCCTCCATACTTCGTTGCGGGTGCGATCTTCTCTGGTTTTGCGATGGTACAAACCTTGTTGATCATGGTGCGTAAAATCTTCAAATTAGAAGAGTATATCACTTTAGCGCATATTGAGCGTATGAATAAAGTTATTGTACTTACAGGTTCCATTGTAGGGGTAGCTTATTTGACAGAGTTATTTATGGCTTGGTATTCTGGTGTTGAATACGAACAAGCAGCATTCAAATGGCGTATTTTAGGTCCATATTGGTGGAGCTATTGGGCAATGATGTCTTGTAACGTAATCTCTCCACAGTTCTTCTGGTTTAAAAAATTACGTAGAAATGTACCGTTTACCTTTATTATGTCCATCGTAGTAAACATTGGTATGTGGTTTGAGCGTTTCGTAATTATCGTAACTTCTTTATATCGCGATTATATTCCAGGTAGCTGGAGTTATTATAGTCCAACTTGGCCAGAGGTAGGTTTCTACTTAGGTACTTTCGGATTATTCTTTACCTGCTTCTTCTTATTTGCTAAATACTTCCCAGTAATTGCAATTGCAGAGATCAAATTTATTTTGAAAACTTCTGGTAACAATTACAAAGAAAAGATGGCTCCAATAGAAGAGAAAAGTGTAGAAGAGTTTGCGCATGAAATGGAACATGCACATTAATTAAAAAAGTATTATTCATCAACATTTGAATATTTAATATTATGGCAATAAAAAAGTTTGCGGTTGCTTGTTACGATGATGAGGCAGTATTATTTCCTGCTATCGACAAAGTGCGCAATAGTGGTTATAAATTACACGATGTGTATACGCCTTTTCCAGTGCATGGTTTAGACCAAGCAATGGGTTTGAAAGAAACAGATTTACACATTGCTGGCTTTATCTATGGTATTACCGGTACCTCTACGGCGGTAGGATTTATGAGCTGGATCTTTACAAAAGATTGGCCAATAAATTTTGGTGGTAAACCTCATTTCTCATTACCAGCATTCATTCCAATAACGTTTGAGTTAACGGTATTATTTGCAGCTGTGGGTATGGTTTTGACTTTTTGTTATTTAAACCAAATTATGCCAGGTGTTAAAAAACATGTATTTCACCCACGCCAAACAGACGATACATTTGTAGTGGCTATCGAATTGAGTGAACATACTTCAGAAGCAGAAGTACTTGCATTTTTAAAGAGCACCGGTGCTAACGAAACCAATGTTCAAGTAGCAGAATCAGAGTGGTGGTATGGCCGATTTGATAAAAAAGAAGCTTACGAATTAAGCTAATTATTTTTAATTAAGAATTTGAATTATATCATTTTATGAATAAGAGCAAAAGCATAGTAGTTGCGAGTCTTCTAATAGGGTTAACCATAACAGCCTGCAATAGCGGATATACTAGACGCAACCCTGGTAAAACATACGCACCGGATATGACCTATTCAAGAGCGTATGATGCCTATACCGAAAATCCAAACTTCGCGGATAGTCAAACAAGCCGTAAGCCAATAGCTGGAACAGTTGCTGTGGGTCACGATTTACCAGATCATTTAACAGAAGCAGATACCAATGCTCAAAAAGCATTTACAACTTCGCTTCGTTTCAATGAAACAGCATTAAAAGAAGGCGCTCGTTTATTTAATATCTATTGTGCTATTTGTCACGGTTCTAATTTAGACGGACAAGGACCAATATATACCAACGGTAAATTTGCTGCCATGCCAGCAAATTTAAAAGATGCTAAATACTTGCATAGAACGATTGGCCAAATGTATGCTACCATTAAGTATGGTAAAAATGCAATGGGTTCGTATGCTAGTCAATTAGATATCAAACAACGCTGGATGATCATTGCCTACATTAAAAAAGTGCAAGCAGAAAATGGTGGTGATGCGTTTACGATGGGCACGAGCACAACAGCTACTCCAAGTATTGCAGACACAACAAAGAAATCAAATTAATTTAATCTAAAAATCTTTAGACGTACTTCTAATATTAACGAACCATGAATGAACGTTTTGAAATATCTCCACGATTACGCAACACAAGCTTAGCTTTGATAGCTGTTGGTATCATTGCTTTAGTAGCAGGACTATTTAATCTTAAATTAAGCCATGATCATGTAGATCAAACACGCTTTTGGATAGTATTATTACATAACAGCGTATTTTTTGCAATGGTTACCGTTGCTAGTATTTTCATTTTAGCCGCTACATCTTTAGCACAAGGTGGTTGGATCGTAGCCTATCGTAGAGTACCAGAAGCTATTGGTGCCAACATGTGGTTGTTTGGTGGTATTGCAGTAGTTGTTTTATTAAGTATTGTATATTTTTTCCAAATCGATGGTCACAATCCTATCTTCCATTGGGTACATCCTGACGGAGATGCAATTTTAGAAGGTAAAAAAGCATTTTTAAATCCAACGATGTTCACTGCTTTTACAGTAATTACTGTTGCGTTATGGTCTTATTTTGGATTTAAATTTAGAGCGATTTCTTTGGCTCAAGATTTAGCACCTAAAGGCAAAACGAAATTGTATTTCTACAACATGAAAGTTGCCGCTTTATTTTTAGTGGTATTTTGCTTAACGATGATGAGTACTACACCATGGTTATGGGTAATGAGTATTGATGCGCATTGGTATTCTACTTTATTTAGTTGGTACAACTTTGCTAGCTCCTTTGTAAGCGGTATGGCAATGATTATGTTGTGGGTAGTGTACTTAAAAAATCAAGGCAATTTAAAAATTGTAAACAAAGAACACATCCACGATTTAGGTAAATTCTTATTCGCGTTCTCTGTATTTTGGACATACTTATGGTTCTCTCAATTTATGTTGATTTGGTATGCTAATATTCCAGAGGAAACAACGTATTTCAAAGTACGTATGCAAGGTCCATACAGCATTATTTTCTATGCTAACTTTATCATCAACTTTATCATGCCAATTTTAATTTTAATGGCACGTCCAAGTAAGCGTAATTATTTCACGGTTACGTACATGGCTATGATTATTGTATTTGGTCACTGGTTAGATTTCTTCCAAATGGAAATGCCAGGTCCTTTAGGCGCACATTGGCACTTGGGATGGTATGAAATTGGCATCTTCACAGGATTTATTGGATTGTTTATTTTCGCCGTATCAAAAAGCTTAGCTAAACATTCCTTAGTAACTAGTAATAACCCATTATTAAAAGAAACAATCATTCATCAAAGCTAATCTTTGATCAGTGTCATTAAATATTTTTATTAAATTTAAGAAATAGGAACATGTCGGTATTTATTTTAATCACTTTAGTAGTAATTGTATTTGGTATTATCTATCAAATAGCTAAAGCAAGCGAATATGCAGCTGTATTAAACGGCGAAGAAAAAGTAAAACAACAAACGAATAAGCTTATGGCTAGTTTGTTAGTAGCGTTCTTTCTATTAGGAATGTATGGAATCGTAAAATGCCATACTGCTTTAATGCAACACATGATACCAGAATCTGCATCTGTTGAAGGAGTTGGTTTTGATAGCATGTTCAAAACTACCTTAATAGTTACCGGTATCGTATTCGTAATTACACAAACCTTATTATTCTGGTTTGTTTATAAATATCAATCTAGACCAGGTACTAAAGCAGCGTTTATTTCTCATAATAATAAATTAGAGTTGATCTGGACTACCATTCCTGCAATTGTAATGGCAGGTTTAGTAGTTATTGGATTAAAAAACTGGATTACCATTACCTCTCCAGCTCCAAAAGATGCTCAAATAGTTGAAGTTGTTGGTAAGCAATTTAACTGGTTGATTCGTTACCCAGGTAAAGATGGTGTTTTAGGAAAAAGAGATTTTAGAAAAATTAGTGATGAGAACAATGTATTAGGTTTAGATTGGAACGACAAAGACAATAAAGATGATATCATTTCTCAAAATGGAGAATTACATATTATTGTAAACAAACCAGTTAAATTAATCATAGGTTCTCGTGATGTTATTCATGATGTGGGCTTACCTCACTTCCGTTTAAAAATGGATGCGGTACCTGGTATTGCAACCACTATTTGGTTTACACCACGATATACTACTGCAGAAATGAAAGTAAAAACCAACAACCCAGATTTTGTGTATGAAATTTCATGCGATCAAATGTGTGGTAAAGGGCACTATTCAATGCGTGGTACAGTAATAGTAGAAACACAAGCTGAGCATGATGCTTGGTTGGCAAAACAACAAAGCTATTGGGATGTTAACAATGCACCTGCAACTCCAGCAGCTACCGACACTACTGCCGTAGCTACTACAACTTCAACTAAATAAAATTCACTTTTCTAAGAAAGTAATACTATATTAAAATGAACAACGAAGCAATGTTACACGACGCAACACACGCAAGCCATCATGATCATGGACATGAACATCATGAGCAGCATTTTATTACTAAATACATATTTAGTCAAGATCATAAAATGATTGCGAAGCAATTTTTAATTACAGGTATTATTTGGGCTGTAATTGGTGCTTTGATGTCGGTGTTTTTCCGTCTACAATTAGGTTTCCCAGATAAGTCTTTCCCAATCATGGAGAAATTCTTAGGGGAATGGGCTAAAGGCGGTAAATTAAATCCAGAATTTTATTATGCCTTAGTTACGATGCATGGTACCATTTTAGTATTCTTTGTATTGACAGCAGGTTTGAGCGGAACCTTTAGTAACCTACTCATTCCTCTTCAAATTGGTGCACGTGATATGGCGTCTCCATTTATGAATATGCTTTCTTACTGGTTCTTCTTTACAGCAAGCGTTTTCATGTTTATCTCTTTATTCTTAGAAACAGGACCAGCTTCTGGTGGATGGACAACCTACCCTCCATTAAGTGCGCTTAAAGAAGCTTCTATGGGCTCGGGTACGGGTATGGATTTATGGTTGATTAGTATGGCCTTATTCGTAGTGTCTTCATTATTGGGAGGATTAAATTATATCTCTACCGTATTGAATATGCGTACGAGTGGCATGACCATGACGCGTATGCCATTAACTATTTGGGCATTCTTCTTTACAGCTGTTTTAGGGGTATTATCGTTCCCCGTATTATTATCAGGTTTTGTATTATTAATTTTTGATAGAAACTTTGGAACGTCTTTCTATTTATCTGAAATCTTTATTGGTGGTCGTGCCTTACCAAATGTGGGTGGTTCAGCAATTTTATACCAACACTTATTCTGGTTCTTAGGTCACCCAGAGGTATACATCATTATGTTACCAGGTATGGGTATGGCATCAGAAATTTTATCGAATAATAGTCGTAAGCCAATCTTCGGTTATTTAGCGATGATTATTTCATTAATTGGTATTACGGTATTAGCGTTCTTAGTATGGGCACACCATATGTTTGTAACAGGTATGAGTCCTTTCTTAGGTTCTATCTTCGTATTACTTACCTTGTTGATCGCGGTACCTTCTGCAGTAAAAGTATTCAACTGGTTAACGACTATATGGAAAGGTAATTTGAGATTTACTGTAGGCATGTTGTTTGCATTAGGTTTCGTATCACTATTCATCTCTGGTGGATTAACAGGTATCTTCTTAGGAAACTCTGCATTAGATATTCACTTACACGATACGTATTTTGTAGTTGCGCATTTCCATATCGTAATGGGTGTATCTGCATTCTTTGGTATGTTTGCCGGTATCTACCATTGGTTCCCTAAAATGTTTGGAAGATTTATGAATAACACCTTAGGCTATATTCACTTCTTCATCACCATCGTTGGAGCATATTTAATTTTCTGGCCTATGCACTATGAAGGTGTTGCGGGTATGCCACGTCGTTATTATGACTTCTCTGCATGGCAATCATTCAATAGCTTCCAAGGCTTAAATGCATTCATTAGTGTGGTTACCATCATTGTATTCTTTGCTCAATTATTATTTGTAGTTAATTTCTTTGTAAGTATTTTCAGGGGTAAAAAAGTAACTACTCAAAATCCTTGGCAATCACCAACTTTAGAGTGGACTACACCAATTCATCCAGGTCATGGCAACTGGGAAGGTCCAATTCCAACTGTTTACAGATGGGCATATGATTATAAAGATAATGGTGAAGGCGGCGACTTCATTGCACAAAATGTACCATTGAAAGATGGTGAAGAAGCACATTAATCCATTAACTTATTTTGATACTAAAAACGCGTTGCTTTTGCAACGCGTTTTTTATTTTAAGTAGATCGTTAAAGAAGTATCGCTCTGCATTACAAATTTATTTTCTTCAAACAATGGGGCTTTTAATAAATACGTTTTGTTGAGCGAAACACCATAAGGCTCTGTGGGGGCACCAAATAAATTCTTATCCATTTTATTATTCTTGTTTTTATCGTGCACTATAGCCAATGCATAAGTGCCTTTGGGCAGAAATAAAACCAGATTTTTACGCAAAGGCTCTTTAAACACTAAGGTGTTATAGGCTGCACTTACTTGTTCAGGGAAGCCAGTAGCTTTATTAAATATGCTAATTAACAATTGCCCTTTAGCGGTACTTAAATTTTGAATTTGTATACTAACTGTATGCTTTTGTGCAAAAGTTAAATTACTTATTGCTCCAAATAGACTAACACTAAGTATTAAAAATCGTTTCATAAGTTACTATGTATAAATATCAGCAGCGTTAGCAAATTTATTTAATAATGATCTCATCCATAAATAATATACTTGGATTTTCTTTTCCTTCATGCCATAAAGGAAGTAATCCAGCATTTTTAGCAACAATTTTTATATAGTGTGTTGTAGTTTTTGTTGCTAAGGTATAGCACTGAATAGCTTTCGCTTCAGGCGTATTCGCAATTTTACTTTTTACGCTGCCTAATGCAGTCCAATGCACTCCATCATCGCTTTTGTAATAAGATACTAAAGGCGAAAAGAATACCCAAGCACGCACATCTTGAAGGCAATTTAATCCTATGCTTTGTATGCTTTTAGTTTGTTTTAAATCTATAATGCATTCCATGTCAGTATCTTGGAAGCCTTGCCATGCGGTGTTTAAACGAAAATCTACTGCACCAAACAAGCCATCTACCAATGCTTCTTTGCCCCCTCCGGTATACGAATTTAAATAAGGGTGGGTATAGGATACCGCATAATTAATCACTGTTTTATGTGCTTTTGATATACACGTATCACTGTGTTGATTGCCTACGATTGCGTAGGCTTCTATAGCACTTGTAGTGTTTATGTAAAACGGCTTTTCATACTTTATAAATACCTTTTTAGCAGCTGGTGTTTTGATACAATAGTATAGGGTAGCTGTAGCATCTATATGTGTTATAGCTACTAAGCTGCTATCTTTAAAGGGGTTTTTGCATTGTATACTAGGCATGGCAATAAGCGACGCTTGGTATGTCATACTATGGGGATATGCAGGATAATCCACAGTAGTATCAATTTCTAAAGGATGTATTAATAGTCCACCATTTTTGATAGCATCAAAAGTAATGCTAGCAGCTTTATTTTCGTTGCCGTTAAACGTAATACGATCTTGGTCTTCTTTTGCTATAATCAACTCTTTATTATTTTCTAAATGAATCGTGATTTTATCAAATAAAGGTTGTGTAAGGAGATATTGATTATCTACACCTGGCGCTATATCATATAAGCCCATAGCACTCATCACATAACAAGACGACATTTGTCCGCAGTCTTCATTGCCACTCAAGCCATCAGGTGCATTATGGTAGAGCGCTTTCATAATGCGCTGTGTATAATAGCTACTTTTTAAAGGATGATGGGTATAGTGATACAAGAAAGCCATATGATGACTTGGTTCATTGCCATGCGCATATTGTCCGATAAGTCCGGTGATATCAGCTTGTCCACGGCCTTTTAGATCGGTACTAGCTGTAAATAATTCATCGAGTGCTTGCTCCAACGCATCGGCTCCACCCAAATATTTTTTGAGCGACTTCATATCTTGTGGTACATAAAATCGGTATTGCCACGCATTGGCTTCGGTATAGTTATTGTTTACTTCATAAGGATTGAAGGGTGTCCACCAGCCGCCATTGCTGCGTGCACGCATGAATTTCCCATCAAATACATTTTTCCAAGATTGAGCGCGCAGTTCGTAATGATGTGCTATACTATCCTTGCCTATTGCTTTAGCTACAAGTGCAATACAGGCATCATCAAAAGCATATTCAAGTGTTTTAGAAACCGATTCCGATTCTTGATCAGCAAAGAGTCCTTTTTGTTGTGCATATAAGTCTATGCCAAATTGTTTACGATTAACCGCTTCTATCATCGCTTTCAACGCTTTTGTGGTATCCATCGGAATGCCTTTTAAAAGAGCATCGGCAATTACGGGAATACTATGGTTGCCAATCATACAATAGGTTTCGTTAGCCGC
>CAIWHF010000031.1 GCA_903912405.1 uncultured Bacteroidota bacterium
GGAATCAACTGTTGGCGTTGTTCTTCGTTGTGGAGATTTTTATAGATTGTGTTCATTTAAATTAGCAGAATATATAATAATGGTTAGAGGTTAGAGATTAGGGGTTAGCATTAAGTTTTTTACTTAGAATCGTTTTTCTTAAAGCTGCAATTTTTGGAGTCAATGATTGTATTATATTTCTTATTTTAATTTCCTCTTCTTGAAATAAATAACCAAGTTCTTTTGCAACTGAAAGTTGAAAAAGCATTTCCATACAACTACCATATGCTATTTGCAGAAAATGTCCATATTCTTTGATGTTTGTTCTTCCACTTCCTTCAGCAATATTAGAACCAACACTTACACTTGCTCTTCTTAGTTGATTTGTTAAACCATAGATTTCACTTGAAGGGAAATGATTGGTAACCTTATAAATTTCTAATACCAAAAGTTTTGCGTTTTGATAAATTTCTAACTTTTCAAAATTATATTGATGCATAACGTATTGAATTACTATTTATTAATTTTTTTTATAACAACCTATTCTATAGTGTTTCCCTGCTAACCGCTAACCCCTTACCTCTTAACACTTGTATGAGATCCTTCGCAAGCTCAGGATGACATGTATATATTTTATTGTTTCCCTGCTAACCCCTAACCACTAACCTCTAAGTTTCCAAATCCCTAAGCTTTCTAGCGGGATTGCCAGCATATACGCCGGGTTCGGTAATATCTTTTGTAACAACAGCGCCAGCGCCAATGACTACCTTGTCGCAAATACGCACAGGAAGTATTGTAGCATTAGAACCGATGGATACGTGATGACCAATATGCGTTGCTTTCCATTTGCCTTTATCGCCTTGTGCTGGTCCGCTTTCGCTAAACAAGTCGTTGACAAACATAACGCCATGACCAATAAAACAATGCTCACCTATGCTTACGAGTTCGCAAATAAAACTATGCGATTGCACTTTACTATACGCACCAATACTAACCCCTTTCTGAATTTCTACAAAGGGGCCTACAAAGCAAGCATCGCCTATACTACATTCGTATAAGTTTACTGGCTCTACAATACGGGTATCGGTACCTATATGGCAATCTCTAACGGGCATTAGTCTTGGGATTTTTGTTTACATCGTCTACGATAGCAATAATAATTGAAGAGGTGATATAAGGTAAATAAACTTATCAGCAATACTAAATATACTTTGTAGGTAGATAGCAGTAATGGTCGGAAACTGAGCGTATCCATGGTATCTTTACCTACAAAAAGATCTCCCAATTTTTTGACGCTTTTCGATGCAAATCCATACTTATCCCAATTGGTATAGCGGATGCCACGATAATGGTATTCCTCTTGATAGCGCAGTGGAAATCTGTTTTTGATAGTTTCCCAACGGGCTTCCGCTTCGCTATACGATACCGGATAACCCGTACTATCGGTGACCATCACTCCATAGAGTGGATCTATTAAAATCCATTTATTAAATTCTTTAGAAAAAACCTCCATCAAAATATGCCCTCCAAAATAGCCGTGTACTTTCAACTGGCCAATACGCACTTTGTAACCTGCCAAAGAAAGGGAACGTGAAAGCACTTTGGAATAGCCCCCGCAAGAGCCTGCACCATACATTAAATCTAAATCTACGGATTTAAAAAACCCTTGTTTCCAACTAAGCTTTTCTTTATTTCTAAAAATCTTATGACGATCGCGCATCATTTCATAGACGTGCAATACGATGGATTTGATCTTACCCGTATCGGTTTCATTGGTACAAAAGCGATCGGCCGATTTTATAATATTGTAATAGGTATTGTTTTCATGCTGGAACTCGACGGCTAAATAAAAAATAGCGGTGAGACAAATAAAATTAAAATAAAAGAAACGAGCTTGCGTAAATTGTTTGTGAAAATAATTTCGAATCTTATTAATCATAGGTTAATCGTTTATATAAAATTGTAAAATCGTTTTAATGATTTGATCTTGCTCTTCTATTGCCAAAGAAGTGTATAAAGGTAAGCGTACTAAGCAATCGGTATACTGATCGCTATGCGGCAAAGCAGCGCCTTTATACTGTGCTGCAAAATATGCAGAGCTGTGTAACGACAAGTAATGAAACACCGCTTGGATACCCTGTTCTTTAAGACACGCAATTAATTGATTGCGTTGGTCTAAATTTTTACAGACGATATAATACATATGTCCATTCACGCTACTGCCTTCAATAGCTTCGGGCAGCTGCACTACACCTTGCTGTGCTAGGGGCAAAAAGGCTTGATGATAGCGCTGCCATAAGTTGCAACGCGTTGCTTGAATATTTTTTAATTGTTCGAATTGTGCGTA
>CAIWHF010000032.1 GCA_903912405.1 uncultured Bacteroidota bacterium
GCATCAAGTCATTTCCTTCACGCGTACGCTCACCTACACCAGCGAAAACAGACAAACCTGCATATGCTTTCGCGATGTTATTAATTAACTCTTGAATCAATACTGTTTTTCCTACTCCCGCACCACCAAACAAACCAATTTTACCACCTTTTGCATAAGGCTCAATCAAGTCAATTACTTTGATACCTGTAAATAGGATTTCAGAAGCTGTACTTAAATCTTCAAATTTTGGAGGTTTTGCATGGATTGGTCTAGCGTTTGTTTTGTTAGGCTGTGGTAAACCATCAATAGCATCACCCGTTACATTAAACAAGCGACCATTGATTTGATCTCCTGTAGGCATAGCAATTGCTTTACCGGTATCTACCACTTGCATACCACGAACCAAACCTTCTGTTCCGTCCATAGCTACTGTTCTTACGCTATCTTCTCCTAAGTGCTGTTGAACCTCTAACACTAATTTATCACCATTTTCACGAGTGATTTCTAATGCGTTATAAATTTCAGGAAGCACATTGTCACCCGAAAAATGCACGTCCACAACTGGACCGATAATCTGTTTGATTTTACCAATGCTTGGCATAATAATGGATTATATAATTAAAAATTAAATTGAAATTTGGCGCAAAGGTAATGCATAAAAGCAAAAGAAAAAAACGAATAAGGAAAAAAATAAATCCCAAGGATATGATTTTTATCAGAGGGGGGTAAATTCGAAGGTAGGCGTCCCTTTTATACCATTTTTATTGTAAAAATCTAAAAAGTGTAATTTAAAATAATTACCACTATTAGTTTTAATAAGATAGCTTTTATTGGGGTTCACTTTATAGAGACCTGACTGTATGTCATACGACTTCCAATCAAAGCCAATAATATTTCTATGGGGCACAAATTGAATTCCAGGATAATTAAATGACTTAATGTGTTGATAACCAGTAACACTGTCTGCAGCAACCATAGTTTGATATGGATTAATTAATACTGCATTTACTATGTAGGGGAAGTTGTTTAACGCTGAATAGATATGCCTAAACCTAGTAAAGACAATATCCCATGCGTTTTTATTGGGTTCCATTGTTACGCTATGAAGGCTATTATTAGACCAATTTACATAAACACAATTTTTATCTTTCTCTTTAGTAAGGGTAAATACAGCGGCCGTATCAGCAGCAAGCGGCGCACATTCAATTTGATATGCGTTGCTGTTGCAATTTTTTATTCTACATTTTAGAAAGTTAGTGGGATCTATTTTAACAATATAAACTTCATTTTTAGATTGCAAATTGCCACTTTGCAAAGACCCCGAATACCAGGTGCCAAATGCCGTACTATCTGGTAATCCACAGGGGGCATCAAATAAATAATCAGCATCTTTTATAGCAGTAGCAGACTTGACAGCTGAAAATTGTGTTTGGTGCGTATTGTATACCCAAACACCATTGCCACCATTTAGTGTCTTACCGCCATTTAAAAAAATATGCGAACCCGAATCATTGGATTCAAAGCTAAAATCCCAATCATCTACCTTAGCGGTAGCTACCACGCTACTCGTTTCAAAATCGTAGTAAATAACCTCTTGATATTGCTCACCAATAATCACAGAATCCATAGTACCCGCACTTGAGAGCAAGCTCAGGGTATTGTCTTTTTTTACACAAGCGGAAAGTGACAAAAGTAATAAAACAAAAAGATAAGCATAGCCCTTCATAATGAGCGTAAAGTTCTAAAATTTATGCCTATTCTTTTGTCAGTTTTTTGTCATTTTTATTTTTTCAAACTTGAAATAAGTTTGAAGTTTTTCAATTTAGTAGTTGAATTGTTTAAGTTTGCAATTCAAAAAAACAAACATGACTACTATATTACGCTTTTGTACTTTCTTAATAATCAGTCTTTACTTGATTTCTTGTGGCAAATCCAATAGTTCCTTTCAAGTAAAGGGAAGCATTGCCAATCTACCGTCACAAACCATTTTCTTAGAAGAGATGGGCGTAGCAGGCGATGTGATTGTTGATTCCACTAAGCCAGATAAAGATGGCAATTTCACGTTGCAGGCAAAAAATGAAGAAGCTACTTTGTATAGGATTAAATTTAGTGATAATGCCTTTATCATTTTTAGTACTGCTAAAAATGATATCACTATTAAAGCAGAATGGCCAAATATAGAAAACTATACCATTACAGGCGCAGCAGAAGCTTTGGAACTGAAGCACTTTATTACTTCAATACGGGAAGATTATATTCGCAATTTCAATACGCTATACTTAGTTTTAGATACTGCCAAAGCAAGGCATGATGATACGATGAGTGCAAAAGTTACAGCGGAAATCAATCAACTTAATGCATCGCTAACCAACTTTGTTGAAAGTTATACCGACAGTACGCACTATCTACCCAATGCTTATTTTGCTATGAACATGCTTAATTTTAATGCAGAAAAAGCCTTTTTCACTGCGCTTGCTTCTAATATGGCAGGCCGTTTTTCGGATAGTAAATTAGCAAAAGCTATTGTTGAAAAAATAAACAATTCGCTTGATGGCAGTTCTACTAAAGGCTCCAGTAAAAGCCCTATTGCCGTTGGATTGCAAGCCCCACCCATTGAGGTATTCGGCATTGATGGCGCTACCATTCGCCTATCTGACTTTAGAGGAAAATATGTACTTGTAGATTTTTGGGCATCTTGGTGCAAACCTTGCAGAAATGAAAACCCTAATGTAGTTAAAGCCTTTAATGCCTATCAAAATAAGAACTTTACGGTATTCAGCGTTTCTCTAGATACCGAAAAAGACAATTGGTTAGCAGCCATTAAAAGTGATGGATTAACTTGGAAACAAGGAAGCGAATTAAAGGGATGGGAAAGTAAAGTAGTACGCGACTATCAATTAGAAGCTATTCCGTCTAATTGCTTGATAGATCCAAATGGGAAAATAGTGGCCATCAATATTACCGGTGAAGATTTACAAAAAGCATTGCAAGAATTAGTAAAATAA
>CAIWHF010000033.1 GCA_903912405.1 uncultured Bacteroidota bacterium
ATTTAAAAGTATATATTAACACTTGTATCAAGAAACTTTTAATAAGAAACGAAAGGAAACGACATGAATAAAAGCAACTTATCAGGCATATCCCTCTACAAATACGATTGGATTATTGACACATTAAATCGTTATAGTGTTTTAAACCTACCAATCGAAGCAGAAACAATTGAACAAGTTTTTAATATTCCGTTACCTGACGCAATAATTATTTTAAATAATTATATGGAAGGAAACTAAATGAAAACACTATTAACCGCACTATTAATCGCACTCCCGATCATGGCAATTGGGGGTGAATCACCAAAGCTTCGTTATAACTATATTGAAAAAGAATGGCACTACGCACCTAAAGATGCCAAGCTTAAATATAACTACAAACAAGATAAATACGAATTTGTTGCACCAAATTCAAAATTGAAGCATAATCCGCAAAGTAACACTTGGGAATATGTGCAAAGCTCTATTCCCGATCCCTATAAATCTAACATTGAATAAGAAAAGGATAAGACAAAATGAAAAAAGACTTACTACTCGGTTGTATCTTCGCTACTGCTTTTTGGGCTTGGTTTGCTATCTGCCTTTATATCTTAACTCCAATGGTTTTCGAATGGTTGGGTAAATAAATGTTGCCAAATCAAGAAGATAAGGATAAAATGGCGGTGAATCAACAAGTTACGGGGGCAAATATGTCTAACCAAGAACGAGAGTTTCAACACAAGATTCATATTCAAACTATGATTAATTCTGATCCTGATTTTTTAGAATTAGAACCTCATATCTCTTTGCAAGAACTAATTGAACATCATATTACTTTTAATGTTGAAGTCTTTTCAGATTTTTATGATGAGATTGAACTTCAAAACCAAGTAAAGAATATTCTTTATGATGGTAAGGATGATAAAATTGGTCGCATTAAAGATTTATACGATGCTGAAATTAAAAGACTTGCAAAGTTTATTGCCGAGAATCACGAAACAAATACTTTTGCTCGGTGGGCGTATAATGATACAATTAACCATGTAATTTAACGAAACTTTTAAAAAGGACAAAATAAGATGAAGACCTCTGAAAGCATCAAACAGATTGCTGAAGCTTTAGTATCCGCGCAAAAAGAGATTAAGTTTGCGACTAAAGATTCTACCAATCCTCACTTTAAATCTAAATACGCTAACATTAATTCAGTTATTGAAGCGGTTAAAGCCCCTCTCAATAATAATAATATTGCTATTTTGCAATCATTAAGCCCATCAGACGACAATAAACTCCATCTTACAACCCGTTTACTCCATAGTTCCGGCGAATGGATTGAGGATATTGCCGTCTGCCCTATTCAAAAACAAGACCCGCAAGGACTTGGCAGCGCTATTAGTTACATTCGCAGATATTCTATTTCAAGTATGTGTGCTTTATATGCTGACGATGATGATGGTCAATCAGCCGCATTAAACGCTGCAGATTATCTTCAAAAAATTCAGCACTCTCAATCTTTAGAAGAACTACAAGTTAATTATAATTTTGTGATGGGTGAGGTTAAGAATGATCGCACTCTTTCTAAAATGGTGATTGATGCTAAAGATAAAAGAAAGGCGGAGCTATGAAAAATATAAAATTAAGAGATTATTTTGCGGCTCAAGCTATGCCAAAATTAATTGAAGATTATCAAAATGAAGATAAGCTTGTTGGCGATGAAGATAATGCAGAAAGAATTGCTTATCTTTCTTATTTAATGGCAGAAGCTATGATAAAAGAAAGGCAAAGCTATGATAGATGATCCTATAATTCGCAATCTTTATGGTTATCCCATTAAAATAAGCGCTAAAGAACTTATGCAAGCTGAAGCAAGGCGAACTAAAGTTGAAGCTTTAAAACGATTTCTAGGTGAAAAGTATTTATTAGCATCTTTAACCAAGAAACTAGATAAACCAATTAAATAGGAACTTAAATGGACAGAATAATAAGAGATATTGTGCAGGGTAGTCCTGAATGGATGGCACTCCGGGTCGGTAAAATAGGCGGTTCACGAGTTGCTGATCTTTTAACTGAAGGTCGGGGTGGCGCTGAATCTTTAACTAAAAGAAAGTATAAGAATGAGCTTATTAGGGAAAGATTAACAGGTCGAAAATTAGATACCTATAAAACGCCTGCTATGCAACGCGGGATAGATTTAGAACCAATGGCTAGAGCATGGTATGAAGTTCATTATAATACCTTTGTGGATCAAGTAGCCATTGTTTTACATCCTACAGTTGAAGGTGGTCAATGTAGCCCGGATGGCATAGTTGAAGCTACCAATTCATTGATTGAGATCAAGATACCCAATCCCGAAAATCACCTAGATAATATCCTAACTGAAGGCAAACAATTAGAACAATATTATGACCAAGTCATGTGGCAACTTGCTTGCATGCCTGAAAAAGAATTTTGCGACCTGGTGTCATTTGATCCCGAAATGCCGGATCATTTGCGTGTGTATGTAAAGCTTATTTATCGTGATGATGAATATATTAAAAACATGGAAGATAAGGTGATCTTATTCTTACAAGAAATAGAAACTATCGTTAATAACTTAAAGGAAATATAAAATGGCTATCACCCACGATTTAATCGCGAAAACAGGCGAGTATGTAAATAAAGAAGGCGAAACAAAAGCTAGATGGACTAAAGTAGGCGTTGCTATGTCTAATAAACAAGGTGGCACTTCACTTCTTATTGAATCTATCCCTGTCAATTTTGATGGATGGGTAACAATGAGAGAACCTCAACCTAAA
>CAIWHF010000034.1 GCA_903912405.1 uncultured Bacteroidota bacterium
AATATCTTTCCAAAAAGCACGACTATAATATGCGTTTGCGTATTGAGCATCATAAGATATGGATTTATCTAAGTCCTTAATTGCTGCTTCATAATCATCCATATGCGCCTTTGCTAATGCTCTATTATAATAAGGTTTAGGTTTTATAGGATCTAATTCAATTGCCTTTGTAAAATCCTTTATAGCACCAACATAATCTTTCAATTGTGCTTTAACAATTCCTCTTCCATTTATAGCATCAAAATAATCTGGTTTTAATTTAATCGCTTTATCAAGTAACTTGATTGCCAGCTTATATTCGCCGATTTTATAATTGATAAAACCCTGCAAACAATATGCACTATCATAATTTGGATTTTGATTGATCGCATTATCAAGGTCGTGAAGTGCGTCAGAATAATCTTTTTGGGAATCGTTGATCAATGCACTATTATAATATTCTAGTGCGGAAATTTGAGAATATGAAAATGCAGTACAAATAATAAATAGTAATAGTGCTACTGTTTTTTTCATTTAGCTATTTTTTTGCTTATGTCATTTGGAGAGATTTTTATGCAATTGAAGCAATCTCATTTAATTACGATGAGAATGCCACATTCATTTTCCTTCATAATGAAGGAACAACAATTAATTTATAGTATAGAACTTATTTCAACAATTCACCCAAAGCGCTATCAAATAATAATTTTGCCTCAGCAACCGTTCCGAAAGATTGGTCATCAATAATCATTTCTTTACCTTTTACATCACCAAGATATTCGAACTCTGCTCTTGAAGCCATCATCAGATCAATGAATTTATCCTCATCGGATTTTTTTACAGAAACGACAACTCTACTTTGTGCTTCACCAAATAAAAATGCATCTTTCCGAATATCTGCATCAGAACTGATATCGAAACCTAAATTATTTGACATCGCACTTTCAAGCAATGTGATAAACAACCCACCATCAGCGCAATCGTGAGCCGATTGAATTATCTTTTCTTTTATGATCATTTTCACAGCTTTTTGTACTTCAAACTCTTCATCTATATTAAAGAAAGGAGCTGGAGTATTTTTCACCTTGTGATAAGAATATAAATATTCGGAAGAAGCAATACAATTTTTTGAACTACCAATCAAATAAATTGAATCACCTTCATTTTTGAAGTTGAGCGTCATACGTGTAGACTTGTCTTTCAAAACTCCTAACATACCAATAGTTGGCGTTGGAAATACAGGACCTTCGTAAGAGGATTGATTGTAAAAACTAACGTTTCCACCTGTTACTGGTGTTTCAAATTTTATACAAGCACTCCCCATCCCTTTGATTACATTCACAAACTGCCAGTAAACTTCAGGGTTGTAAGGGTTTCCAAAATTAAGACAATTTGTTATTGCAGATGGTTCGCCTCCGCTACATACAATATTACGAGCTGCTTCAGAAACAGCAATTGCAGAGCCAACTTCCGGATCAGCATTTACATAACGTGCATTACAATCCACCTTTAATGCAATCGCCTTATTTGTTCCTTTGATATTTACAATAGCAGCATCAGACGGAGCATTTGTACTCATGTTA
>CAIWHF010000035.1 GCA_903912405.1 uncultured Bacteroidota bacterium
TATATGAGTCAATTGAATGGCACCCATGCAACGAAGGATGGTAACACTAAATACATTTGGTCATTGGGCTATGCAGATATGTATAGAAATATGCCCGATCTAATGCGTATTACCTATCGTGCACCAAGTCAAACCGCAGCTTTAGCAACGTCTATTTCTACAGACGGTGATGAGTCTAGAAATGGAGGACGAATTTTCTCTGAGTTAAAAGAAAAAACCTATAGTTTCTCGCATCAATTTTCTAAAAAATTCTTAGTTAAAAAAATGTCTATTGATTTAGCTTTAGGAAATTATATCGAATACAAAGACAGAAATTATAATCTTCGCTCGTTTGCCTATACCATCAAGCCTGGTGCACAATCAGTACAATTACAAAAAATAGGCATCAATGACATTTTTAATTTAAGCAATGTGGGAGAAAACACGAGCTTTATTTTAAATGAAAAAACACACGATTATGATACGTATGCTGCAACTAACAAATTAATAGCAAGTTTCTTTAATGCAACGGTACAAGTAAATCCTAAGCTAAAAATCGTAGCAGGTATTCGTAACGAGCAAGCAGAGCAAGCTTTGCAAGCAAGTGTAAACTATAATAAAATCTCACCAAGTATTATATCTAATTTCATTTTGCCTTCTGTAAATGCTTCGTATAATTTTACCGACAAACAATTGATTCGTTTTGCTTATGGTAAAACCTTGAATAGACCAGAATTTAGAGAGTGGGCGCCAATTTTCTTTTATGATTTAGACAATAAAGCGGGCACGTATGGCTCTTTATATGGCAATCCTATTGCGGGCCCAAATGGTCAAGTATTGAAAATTGCACAAATACAAAATGTAGATGTGCGTTATGAGTGGTATCCAAGCGCTACCGAAATGATTCAAGTAGGTGCCTTCTACAAATCCTTCCAAGACCCAATTCAAAATGTAATGATTTCGAATGCAGCTGATTTGGCATACACCTTTACCAATGCACAATCGGCAAAAGCGTACGGTATAGAAATTGATATCCGCAAGAATTTAGATGTGTTGAATAAAGTTATAGCTACAAAATGGTGGGATAAATTATCGTTTATAGCGAATGCTTCTTTTATTAAGAGCGAATTGAATTTCGGAAATACCTTAAGTTTTATGGGTATTCAACCAAATTTCACTACGCGATTACAAGGTCAATCGCCATACACTTTTAATGCCGGATTATATTATACTAACGAAGAAAAAGTAATTAGAAGTTCTTTGTTGTATAATGTAGCGGGTCCGCGCATCTCTTTAATTGGTTTAGATAGAACAGCGAGCATGGTAGAAATGCCGTTTAATTCTTTAGATTTCTCTATCGATAAAACCTTTAAAAAGCGTTACATTCTTAGCTTTGGGGTGCAAAACTTATTAAATGCTACGATGCGTTTTATATATGATACCGACTTTAATAATAAGTATGACTATAAAAATAATGGTGTAGATAAAGTGGTGCGTGAATACAAACCAGGCTCTTATATCAGCTTAGGTTTGAAAGTTAAGATTTAGTTAACCCGCAAGTAATGTTTAGTTAACATTGAGAAAGTACTTTTACATCAAATTTAAAAAAAACCTATGAAAAAATTATTACTCATCGCATTATCAGTATGCGGAATGTACGCAGCACAAGCGCAAGTAACGGTGCAAACAGTGCAAGACAGTATTTCAACGAATACTACTTGGACCAACAACAAACAATATTTCTTAAAAGGTTTTGTGTATGTAACTTCAGGTGCTACCTTAACCATCGACAGTGGTGTAATTATCAAAGGAGATAAAAACACAAAAGGAACTTTAATTATTGAAAGAGGTGCAAAAATTATTGCAAAAGGAACAGCAACTGCACCTATCGTATTTACATCGAATCAACCAGCTGGTGCTCGTTCATACGGAGACTGGGGTGGCGTAATTCTATGTGGTAATGCACCTACTAACTGGACAGCTGGTCAAGCGCAAGTAGAAGGTGGTCCTCGTTCTTTTTATGGTGGTACTAATCCTGCTGATAACAGTGGTACCTTACAATATGTACGTATCGAGTTTCCAGGTGTAGCGTTCTCTCCAGGAAATGAAGTAAATGGTTTAACATTATGTGGTGTTGGTACCGCAACTCAAATTGATCATATCCAAGTATCGTATTCTGGTGATGATTCGTATGAGTGGTTTGGTGGAACAACTAATGGTAAATATTTAGTTTCTTATCGCGGTTGGGATGATGATTTTGATACAGACTGCGGTTATACTGGTAAAAATCAATTTGTATTTGGTATCAGAGATCCCTATGCTGCTGACCAATCAGGTTCTAAAGCATTTGAAAATGATAGCTATTTAGGTGGAACAGTTTCTGGATTATTGAATGATTCTTTTGCAACTAAAGCAATCTGGTCAAATGTAACGGTTGTAGGTCCATTAGTAAGCCCTACATCTACCGCTTGGGATCCTCAATTTGTTGCTGCTGTGCACGCTCGTAGAGGTTCATCTCAAAGCATATTAAATAGTGTATTGATAGGATGGCCTGTAGGTATGTTGTTAGATGAGTCTTCTTCTTCTTATGGTTCTACTATCAATAACTTAACATCAAATCAATTGCAATTTAAAAACAACATTATTGCTGGTAATCAAAATGCAACCGATGTTTTTTATGTAAAAGATGGTGCACG
The DNA here is from genome assembly GCA_903912405.1 of uncultured Bacteroidota bacterium. GTDB lineage: Bacteria > Bacteroidota > Bacteroidia > Chitinophagales > Chitinophagaceae > CAIWHF01. The sequence continues at coordinate 2,676 of CAIWHF010000035.1, forward strand.
TTCTTTAACTCCAACAACTACTTGGGCGGATACAACAGTTGCTCCTTGGTCAACGTCTGGTTTAGTAGGTCCTAAATCTTGGTTAACTTCTAGTGCTAACAAAAATAAATTATATCCTACAGCACAAACTGGAGTGAAATTACAATCTCCATTCAATTTGGTAAATCCAAATCCAGTACCAACTTCTCAATCTCCAATTTGTTATAATACTGCAGTATTTGGTGCTATTACACGTACTTTCGATCCTACAAAACCAGTAAATACAGATACTACCGGTTTAGGTATCAACTGGAATGTACCAGGTTTGGCTCCTGATTTTACAACTACAAAAGCATCAGATGCTTTCTTTACAAAAGTGAACTTCGTAGGTGCATTTGCAGGTACGCAAACAACTTCAGATAATTGGATGGCTAAATGGACTAATTTCGATCCAGTTAATACCGATTATTCAATGACGAATACTACAGAATTCCCTACTAGTGTTGCGAATGTAAATAACAATATCAATGCTATTGCTGTATATCCTAATCCAGCTATTGTAAATGCTACTATCAATTTTACAATAATCGAAGCTAGCAATGCTATAGTATCTTTAATTGATATGACTGGCAAAACAGTTGCTACAGTTTTCAATGGTAATTTAGTTGCAGGCAATCATCAATTTGATGTAAATGTTGCTAACCTAGCAATGGGTTGCTACTTTGTACAAGTACAAACGGCTGCTGGTTCTAAAACAATCAAATTATCAGTAACTAAATAATTAATAAATTATTTAACTATAAAAAGCGACCACTTTATTGTGGTCGCTTTTTTTTTAATTTTATTAGCATGAAATATTTTTTACTCTTTCTTTTCTCATTGCTGACTTTAGCTGCTTGTGTGAAGCATTATAAGATGGACCTCTCAAGCCCTATTCCTACTTTTACATGTGATACTACTAAAATAATTAGTTATAAAAATCAAGTTGTACCCATCTTAAAAAACAATTGCTATTCTTGTCATGCTACCGATACAGTAAACAAATACGGAAGGAATATTGACTTAGAAAATTTTACTTCTTTAAGCAATTATTTATTATTGGGCTATAGAGGTGATGGGTTATTGGGATCTAAATTAATTCACATCATTCAGCATGCACAAACGGTAGTGCCTATGCCGCCGGGCTATGATTTAGATACCTGTAGTCAGAAAATAATTGCAGCATGGATACACCAAGGTGCTTTACAAAATTAATAGCCATACTTATTTAAAAGTGCACTTACCTTTTGTTCTGTATGAGGATCTTTTTCTAATACCGGTGCATGATGTGGTTTTGTTCGTGCATCTATCACTAAAGGTCCTTCACATCCCCAATGTTTATTTTTAACGAAAGATTGAATGCCATAGATATCATGCGATGGATTGCATTTGGTGAAAGTGCTCCACACAAAATTATTTAAGTTGGCTGCTACAAAGGCGCTTTCATCTGCAATGACAATCATGGCTATTTGTGAAAGGTCAAGCGATGCTAGTTGTTGCTCCAATGCTAGTAGTTCTTGTTGCGCAGTTGCGTAATTACTAAATGCAGTTGTTTCAAAAACTAAAACGCCCGGCTGAGCTATATGTGGCTTATGAAAACTTCTTAGGTGATTGGAGTGCTCTGGCAATTCGGTAGCCAAATTTCGTAAAACGGGGCCATAAGCTGCAAAAACTACTTTACTTCCTTGATTGAGTCCTTCGCCAGAATAATCAAGCGTATCGATAGACGTGTTGGTATGAAAATGTAAATCTCGTTTCCAATCGATGCGTTGGAAAATATAATGGAAATAAGATGGAAGGTTATGGGTGCTAATAGTATGTTCTGCTGAAGCGGTGATAAATAAAAATTTAGCCAAACTTAATTGTCCGGTTCCTAATATTCTATTGGCTTGTGTTAAAAGTTCGGCAGGTTGTTGCACAGGAGCATAGGGCGTATAGCGCTCGCTACCCACCGCAACTAATAAGGGATGCACACCTGCAGCATCTACCGCATGCACTTCTTGCACTCCGGGTATTTCTTGCTGAATAGCATCTCCTGTAATTTCGTGAATCAAGGCACCAAAGCTCGTGTCTTCCTGTGGCGGTCGACCAACCACCGTGAAAGGCCAAATAGCATTTTTCTTTGCATAGACTTTATGCACATGCATCAAAGGAAAATTATGCTGCAAACTGTAATAACCTAAGTGATCTCCAAAAGGGCCTTCTGGTTTCGTTTCGTTACCGTTTACATAACCTGTTATAACAAAGTCGGCATCGGCACTAACGGCATAACCATCGTCATAAAAATAGCGAAAGCGACGGCCGCCAATCAAACCAGCGAAGGTCAATTCGCTCATGCCTTCGGGTAAGGGCATCACCGCGGCTAAGGTATGTGCTGGTGGTCCGCCTACGAAACAACTTACCTTTAGTGGCTTGCCTGCTGCAATGGCTTTGGATTGGTGAATACCAATACCTCTGTGTAATTGATAATGCAACCCAATTTCTTGGTTCGTACTATATTCGTTGCCATTGAGTTGAATGCGATACATGCCTAAATTGGAATGCATAATACCGGGCTGATCAACAGCTTCGGTATATACTTGAGGAAGCGTAACAAAAGCACCTCCATCATTTTCCCAATGTTTAATGAGGGGTAATTGATCGATGCGTAAGGTGGCATCTAAATTATTTTTGAATAAGCTACTTTTGAAAGGAAGGGCATGTAATGCGGCAGTTGCAGCGCTTAAATTTTTCAGTGGGTGTTTGAAAATTTTAGAAGGATCCTGCTTGAGGGCAATCACTTGTTGCACCGCTTCTAGGGTGTCTCTAAAAATAAATTTACTTCTTTCTAAAGTGCCGAAGAGATTGCTGGCAGCTCTAAAGTTGCTTCCCTTTACATTCTCGAAAAGGATAGCCGGACCACCTTGCTCGTGGATGCGCAAATGAATGGAAGCCATTTCTAAATAAGGGTCTACTTCTTCTTTGATGCGAAGGAGTTGACCTTTTTTTTCTAGGTCTAATAAACAGGCTTCTAAAGTAGCGTATCCCATAGTAATGTAAACGCAAATTTACTTAATAAGTTGCAAAGCTAGGCGTCTTCGTGAATTTGTTATGCATTTGTTATTCCATGCAATGGCTATTAAATTTGTTTAACTTTTTAAGCATATTTTATTAGATTTGGTAAAATTAATGCCTATATGAAAAAAATTTTACTGATAATATTAGTGCTTGTACTTGCAGGAGGTCTCTATGGATATTATCAATACAATAGAAAACCAGCAGGAGTTGCCGATCAAGAAGCCATTAAGATAAATGCAGCTGCATTAGTAGCCACGTTTATAAAGGATGAAAAAGCAGCCCAAGCAAGCTACAATAATAAAGTACTAGAAGTAGTAGGTGTGGTGGCTGAACTAGGTGAAAATCAAGATCACAAAACAACGCTACTCATGCAAAGTGATGATCCCTTATCGAGTGTTTTTTGCACCTTAGAAAACAAGGCTAGTGCCTTACCAAAAGTAGGCGATGAAATTGTTGTGAAAGGATTTTACGCGGCCTTCACTACAGACGTATTATTAACAGGATGCATTATTAAGTAATTTTCCACTTTTAAATATAAAACCAATGAAACGTAATCTTTTAAAATTAACCGTTGTGTTAACCCTCTCAATAGCATTTATAAGTCAAAATGCATGTAAAAGTAGTAGCTCTAATGCTACGACTACGGTATGTGATACCTCAGCTGCGGTATTGTTTTCAACAATAGTAAAACCCATTATGGATGCTAAATGTGCAACTTCTGGTTGTCATGATGCTAATGGAGCAGCAGGCTATTCTTTAATTACGTATGCAGGTGTAAAAGCATGTGTAAATTCTGGGAAGTTTATGGGATCTATAAACCAAACTGCAGGATTTAAAGCAATGCCACAAGGGGGCAATAAATTAGCACAATGCGATATCAATAAAATTCAAAAATGGGTGAATGCAGGCGCCCTTAATAACTAAAGCCATTCATGAAAAAAATAATTTTCATCGCCCTCGCTTTTTGTCTGCCACACTTTGTGCATGCGCAAAAATACATGACCCGAAGTGGTCAAGTAAGTTTTTTTTCTTCTACAGCGGTAGAGAATATAGAAGCCATTAACAATGAGGTTGCCAGTGTTTTCGATGCTACTTCTGGCGAGCTTATTTTTATAGTACCTATCAAGAGTTTTAAGTTTGACAGAGCCTTAATGCAAGAGCATTTCAACGAAAATTATGTGGAAAGTGATCAATTTCCTAAAGCAGATTTTAAAGGTAAAATTGAAAATGCAGCGGCTATCAATTACAGTAAAGATGGTAGTACGCTAGTAAAAGCAGTTGGTACGATGACGATGCACGGCGTGTCGCAAGCGATCACCGTTCCCGGCACTTTGACGGTAAAAAATGGCAGTCTTACTTTTAAAGCAGTATTCAAAGTAAAAAACAAAGACTATAAAATTGTTATTCCATCAGTAGCCGCTAATAAAGTGGCCGAAGTAGTAGAGATAACCGTTAATAGTTTATTAGCTCCTTTAAAAAAATAATTATGAAAATCCGTATACCTAAAATATTATTTGTAATTGGAAGCCTATTAAGTGCGTATCCAAGTTTTGCACAAGAGGATTTAACAGCATTATTAGGCGATGTAAAAGAAAAACCGAGTCCGGTAAGTGCTACGTTTAAAACTACGCGTATAGTTAATGGTCACAGTATAGAAGGCGTTGCAAAAGGCGTTATGGATATTAAAATTTCGCATCGTTTTGGTCGATTAAATCAAGGTGCTGTCGATTTATTCGGCTTAGATAATGCCTATATTAGAATTGGTGCAGATTACGGCTTGACAGATAATATCACCATAGGTATGGGTAGAAGTAGTGTAGACAAAGAATATGATGGCTATGCAAAAGTGAAATTACTAAAACAAAAAGATCACGGCGGTTCACCAATCGCCATTTCTTTTGTGGTTGCAATGTCATTAAAAGCATTTAGAACTCCTGTTGGAGAAACATTTGTATTAGCTGATCGCATTTGCTATACCCACCAAGTTTTGTTTGCTAAAAAAGTAAATAAAGCTTTGTCGGTGCAGTTGACGCCAACTTTGGTGCATTATAATTTAGTAGACTATAGTTTGTACAATAATAATTTACTTGCTATGGGTTTTGGTGCTCGTATGAAAGTATCTAATAGAGCTACGGTAAATGCCGAATACTATTATGTACTCAATAAATGGGACAATGCACAAACTCCGTATACCAATAATTTTTCCATAGGTATGGATATAGAAACCGGTGGGCATGTATTTCAGTTTATGCTAACCAATACCCAAGCCATGACGGAGCGTAATTTTATTGGACAAACAACGGGACAGTGGGGTAAAGGTGATATTCATTTAGGCTTTAATCTCGGTAGAGTATTTACCGTAAAACAGCCGAAAGGTTTTGAAGGTAGCAGAAATAGTACGTACTAATATTTGTGAAGTAATAAAAATAAAGGAGGTCATTCGACCTCCTTTATTTTTTATTTGAGTAGTAAAACTTATAATGTTTTCAATACTTCGTTCATGCTTCTTACAGCATCTGCAGATTTATTGAATGCAGCTTGTTCCGCATCCGTCAATTTGTAATCAATAATAGATTCCCATCCGTTTTTACCAATTACTACTGGTACGCCTAAGCAGATATCATTTTGACCATATTCACCTTCTAAAGAAACGCAACAAGGGAATACTTTACGTTCGTCGCGTAAAATAGCTTCTACTAAAGCAGCTCCTGCAGCACCTGGTGCATACCAAGCAGAAGTGCCTAATAATTTAGTAAGTGTAGCGCCACCCACCATCGTATCTGCAGCAATTTTTTGCAATTGCTCTTCGCTTAAGAAATTAGCAACGGGCAATCCGTTTAATGTAGCTAAACGCGTTAAAGGAATCATAGTGGTATCACCATGACCACCAACTACCACGCCATGTAAATCGTTTGCAGAGCAGTTTAACGCTTGTTGTAAATAACATTTGAAACGTGCGCTATCTAAAATACCGCCCATACCAATCACTCTATTTTTTGGTAAGCCTGTTGCTTTCAAGGTTAAATAGGTCATCGTATCCATTGGATTAGAAATAACTACGATGATGGTATTTGGAGAATATTTTAATAAGTTTTTGCTTACTTCTTCTACAATTTTTGCATTGGTACCAATCAACTCTTCACGGGTCATACCTGGTTTTCTGGGGATACCTGAAGTGATAACGCATACATCCGAATTAGCTGTTTTGCTGTAATCATTAGTGCTACCAATGATTTGTGTGTCAAAACCTAATAAGGCAGCAGTTTGCATCATGTCTAGCGCTTTACCTTCAGCAAAACCTTCTTTGATATCTACTAAAACAAGTTCTTTTACCAACTCTTTTCGAGCAATATTGTCGGCACAGGTTGCACCTACGGCGCCAGCACCTACTACGGTTACTTTCATTTGAAATTTTATTTTGGAGTTAATTAATTAATTTTGCAAGGCAAAGATACAATTTTTACAAAACTATCATTTTGTTTATGCCTAAATTTTGCAGCTTTGCGTATGATTATTCTCATTTTTTAAAACCTACTATAACTTATACATTTGTTGCTATGAAATCGATACCTGCTTCCCGTATTCTATTGTTGTTTTTTATTGTATTTACCTTGATTTTCATGTCGTATTATTTGTATAATACACCGGGTACGAATGTTTATAATGCTATACATCATAAATCTAATCCCTTGCCAATATTAGGAAATCCAGGGCATCATACGCGTCCATTTTCTTTTACCAATCAAGAGGGACAAACCATCACAGAAAAAGACGTTGAGGGTAAAATTAGAGTAGTAGAATATTTTTTCACTACTTGCAAGGGTATTTGCCCTAAAATGAACGAGCAAATGAGTCGCGTATACCAAGCCTATAAAGGTGATGCTAGCATTTTGATTTTATCGCATACGGTAGATCCTTATAAAGATACGGTGCATGCTATGAAACAATATAGTCTTCGTTTTGAGGCAGATCCGAAACAATGGATATTTTTAACAGGCGATAAAAAAGCCTTGTACGATGCAGCGCGTTATAGTTATTTAGTTACAGCAGCAGAAGATACAGCGGTGGTTGATATTGAAGACGATTTTATACATACCGATCGTTTCGTATTGATAGATAAGAAAGGTTTGGTTAGAGGCCAATATAGTGGTACCGATAGTCTGAAAGTCAATCAACTCATTAAGGATATAGAGTTGCTTAAAAACGAAGAATAATTAAAACAGCCATCCACCTAGTAGGCAAGCGATCACTATAATAGGAGCGGGAATTTTATTGCTATGTAGTAAAATAAACGTTGCTATGAATACGCCTACGTTGAGCCAATGGAGCTGCATATCTTTGATTACCAATAAGCCCGAAGCCCAAATTACGCCAACTATGGCAGCTGAAATACCTTCTAACGCTCTGAATATAATAACATGTTGTTTCAACTGTTGATACACGGGGAATAGGAAAAAGAGGATTAGGGAACTTGGTAGAAAAATAGCGATAGTGGCTACTAAGATTCCAATCAATTGCCATTCCCA
>CAIWHF010000036.1 GCA_903912405.1 uncultured Bacteroidota bacterium
AGTGACCTTGAGTTATGATTTTACGAGTGCTATACCTACCAATAATCCTAAATACCAAGAGTATAAAAGCTTTTTAAATAAGTTTGGAGAAGATGGCAATGTGATGGTTGTTGGGGTGCAGACCGATGCTTTTTTTAATCCTTCTTTTTTTAAGTCCTATAATACTTTAGTGCGCAGCTTAGAAAAAAGTGCAGCAGTAGAAAATGTATTTAGTGTGCCTTCGGCAATCAATCTTTATAAAGATACTACTACCAATACGCTTCAATCTATTCGTTTGGTTACTACCGATTCGGTCGAAGATGTAGCTCGTGTTGCAGCTACTTTTTTAAATTTACCATTCTATAAAGGCTTTTTATACAACCCTACTACGCATACTTATTTAATGGCGTTAACGTTAAATAAAGAGCGTATCAATTCTAAAGAACGCTCTGCTATTGTAGCCCGAATTACAAAACAGGTAGATGCTTTTTCTGCTCAACAACAAATTGCTGTTCATTACTCTGGCCTTCCTTATATCCGCACTATTACCGCGGATAGAGTACAAGATGAAATGCGCTTATTTTTGATTTTATCCTTAGTACTTACCGCAACTATTTTAATCGTATTCTTCAGATCCTTTGTGGCGGTGGCTATCTCTATGTTGGTTGTTGGTGTAGGGGTAATCTGGAGCGTAGGCACTATTCATTTGTGTGGTTATCATATTTCCATTCTTACGGCTTTAATACCACCATTGATTGTGGTAATTGGTATTCCTAATTGTGTTTATTTTTTAAATAAATATCATACCTCTTATCAAACTACAGCCAATAAACACCAGTCGCTTTTGCAGATGGTAGATAAAATGGGTATTGTAACCTTGTTTACCAATCTAACGGCGGCTATTGGTTTTGGTGTGTTTTTCTTTACGAAAAGTGCGATCTTAAAAGAGTTTGGTTTGGTAGCCGGACTTAATATTCTAGCTATCTTCTTTATTTCACTAATTATTATTCCGGTGTTGCTCAGCTTCGTTGCACCACCCAATCCTAAGCATACCAATTATCTAGAAAGTCCGCGCATGCAAAAAATGCTAGACATCCTAACGGTATGGGTTTTCCATCATAGAAAAATGATTTATGCTATTACTACTGCTTTATGCTTGGTGGCAGTAGCCGGTATCGTGCAATTAAAAAATGTAGGTTATATCGTTGACGATCTTCCTAAAAATGATCCTTTATATCTGGATTTAAAATTCTTTGAAACTAATTTCAAAGGGGTTATGCCTTTAGAAATTGTGGTAGATACCAAACGTAAGAATGGAGCCATCTCTTTAGATATGATGCAGAAAATGGATGAGTTGGTTACCGAATTACAGCAAATGCCAGAAATTGGTCACGCTTTATGCATTACAGAAGGTATTAAGTTTGCAAAGCAAGCTTATTACGATGGCGATAGTAGTAATTATGCTGTACCAAGTATGTTTGATGCTGCATTTTTACAACCGTATTTAAAAACAAAAAAATCGGATTCGGGTACTAGTGGTAAAGCAAGCATTTTCCAAAAATTAGTGCAGTCGTTTGTTGATAGCACCAAACAGCAAACGCGTATTAGTATTAGTATGGCCGATGTGGGCTCTGCTCGCTTACCTATTTTATTGGATAGCATCAAGCCACTTACCTATGCTATTTTTGATTCTACTAAATATAAATTAACCTTTACTGGCACGAGTGTTGTGTTTTTAGAAGGCACTACCTTTATCATTAACAGCTTAAGAGATAGTTTAATACTTTCTTTCATTATGATCTTTGCTTGCATGATCATGTTGTTTAGATCGTGGAGAATTTTATTGATTTCTGTTACGGTTAATATTGTTCCCTTAATGCTTACAGCAGGTATTATGGGTTGGTTGGGCATTGCCATCAAACCTTCTACAGTATTGGTATTTAGTGTGGCTCTTGGTATCACGATTGATGTAACGATTCGCTTCTTAGTTAATTTCAAACAAGAATTAGCTACGCATGATGAAGACATTGCAATGACTGTTCGTAGAACTATTCAAGATACGGGATTGAGTATTATTTATACCTCTTTGATTTTGATTGTAGGATTTGGTGTTTTTGCTTTATCTCATTTTCAAGGCACACAATCTTTAGGTTATCTTACCTCGCTTACTTTATTTTTAGCGATGATTACAAATCTTACTTTACAACCAGCTATGTTGTTATGGATGGAAAAAGTGTTGAAGAAGAAACAAGCTAAAAAAGACTTTGTATCAACAGGCTTACACGAGTAAACGTTTATAAATGCAGGTGCTTCGCAGCTATGGGTTTGCCATAGAATAAAGGAGCATGCTGGTTAAAATCATGAACATCGTCGGTGGTGTAGAATTGTTGCGTTCCGTGTTTGCTTATCGCCAACTCCATTGGGCTATGTCGTTTTAAGTAAGCTTCCAAACTATTAGCTACAATAGCACCCTGACTAATAAGTTGAACCGTTGCTGGTAAGTAGGCTCTAATTTGCTTTTCGATAATGGGATAGTGTGTGCAACCTAATAAAACCGTATCTATATCCTTGTTTTGAACTAATAAGTTCTTGACATCTCGCTCAATAAAAAAGGAGGCGCCGGCTGTTTCGTACTCGTTATTTTCTATTAAGGGCACCCAGGTTGGACAGGCTTGTTGGTATACCTTTAAGGAGGCATCTATATGTTGTATTTCTATGGGATAAGAATTAGAGAGCACCGTTCCTTTGGTAGCCAACACTCCAATTGCTTTGCTATTTGAGTGTGCACCAATATATTCGGCCGTTGGACGGATTACCCCTAAAACTTTTTTTGCTGGATCTATGTTGGCTAAGTCATTCTGTTGAATACTTCGAAGTGCTTTTGCAGATGCAGTATTACAAGCTAAAATAACTAATGGACAACCCTGTTCAAACAACCATTTTACACTACTCAAGGTATATTGGTATACCGATTCAAAAGATCTTGAACCGTAAGGAGCACGGGCATTATCGCCCAAATAGATATAATCGTAGGATGGCATTAAGGCTTCAATTTCTTTAAAAACTGTTAGTCCGCCATAACCCGAATCAAAGATGCCAATTGGTGTAATTTTCTTATCCATTATAATGCTAAGTTAAGATTGATTTCTGAAAAGTATAAACTCCCAGCAAAACCTCGTAAATTTGAGGGATATTTAATAACCCAATTTAGCGTCTAATTTATGAGCGAACAAATAACGCCAACTCTTACTGCAAAAGATTTTGCTACCGACCAAGAAGTACGCTGGTGCCCTGGTTGTGGTGATTATTCTATACTAAAACAAGTGCAAACTGTTTTACCGCAAATTGGTATTCCTAGAGAGCAGATTGTTATTATATCGGGTATTGGCTGTAGTTCTCGTTTTCCCTATTACATGAACACGTATGGTATGCATAGTATTCATGGAAGAGCTACTGCTATTGCAAGTGGTTTAAAAGCAACGCGTCCAGAATTGAGTGTATGGATTGTAACGGGCGATGGCGATGGATTAAGTATTGGAGGAAACCATACGATACATTTATTAAGACGCAATTTTAATGTCAATATTTTATTGTTCAACAATCAAATTTATGGTTTAACAAAAGGACAATACTCCCCTACTTCAGAATTAAACAAGGTTACTAAGAGCACACCAGTAGGTAGTTTAGATCATCCATTCAATCCTTTAGCTTTAGCTTTGGGTGCCGATGCTACGTTTATAGCACGTAGTATGGATAGAGACCCTAAGCATTTACAAGCGATGCTGCTTAGAAGCGAAGCACATCAAGGAGCGTCCTTCTTAGAAATTTATCAAAACTGTAATATTTTTAATGATGGAGCATTTGAAATATTTACTGAAAAAAGTTCTAAGCCAGAAGAGGTTTTATTTTTAGAACAAGGCAAACCGCTTATTTTTGGAGCACAACAACAAAAAGGAATTCGATTAGATGGATACAAACCCGTAATCGTAAATATAGCGGAAGAAGGTACGGATGGTTTGTGGATACACGATGAAACGGATTATTATAAAGCACAATTATTAACGCGCTTCTTCGATGATCCAACTTTGGAAAATCATTTCCCTCGTCCATTTGGCGTTTTTTATCAAACTCAACGCCCATGCTACGAAGAGCAAATGAATTTACAAATGGAAGATAGTGTTGCAAGAAAAGGTGTTGGCGATTTAGATGCTTTATTACGTGGAAAAGACACCTGGGAAATTGTTTAATAACCATACCAACGCATGTCGCAATTAAAAAAATTAGCTAGTCAAACAGCCCTATATGGCTTAAGCAATGTAGGCGCCAAATTGATTAATTATTTATTAAATCCTTTATTGTCTTATGCTTTAGTAGATGCTGCTGGCAAAGCTGCCAATGGCAATATGGCCTTATTATATGCATCTATTACCTTTCTTAATATTGTATTTACTTACGGTATGGAAACCGCTTATTTTAGGTTTAGTGCCCATAAAGAAATAAGCAAACAAACCCTTTTTCAAACGAGCTTTACTTCGCTCTTTGTTAGCACCTTGGTATTAAGCGTATGCTTAATTTTTTGCAATGCTCCTTTAGCACAATTAATAGGAGTAGACAAAGCCGTTTTTATAAATTATGCCATTGCTATTGTAGCTGTAGATACCATTGCAGCTATACCCTTTGCTAAATTAAGACAGCAAGAACAACCTTTGAAATATGCGTTTATAAAAATTGGGGGTATTCTTACAACGCTTGTGCTTACGGCATGGTTTGTATTGTATAGTCCAGGTTTTTGCAAAGCGCATCCAACAAATAGCTACGCACAATGGATAGGTCCTTTATCTACAACTGAATTATTATTATTGGCCAATTTATTGGGTTCGCTATTCACCTTTCTTTTCTTATGGAAAGAATGGAGTTCGGTTCGTTTTAAAATAGATTGGACGTTGTGGAAGCAAATACTCAGCTACAGTTTGCCTTTTCTAATTATTGGTCTTGGCGGTATGGTCAATGAAGTGATAGATAGAATTATGTTGGGTAAATTAGTCTCTTCAGATCTGCTTATTTCTAAGACCACTACGGCTATTTATAATTTCAATTATAAGCTGGCTATTTTCATTACCCTATTTATTCAAGCGTTTAAAATGGCGGCCGAACCTTTTTTCTTTAATCAATCAAAAGAAAAAGAAGCGCCACTATTATATGCTAAGGTGATGCATTGGTTTGTCATTACCTTATGTGTTGCCTTTTTATTCACGGCGCTATTTTTAGAGGTATGGAAATTTTATATCGGGCCTACCTACCGTTCGGGTATTGGTGTGGTGCCTATTTTGTTGGCGGCTAATGTATGTCTCGGCATATATTACAACCTAGCAGTATGGTATAAAGTAAGTGACAATTTAAAATATGGAGTAATCATTACTTTGGTAGGTGCTACTATTACTTTGGTGCTTAATTATATATTTATTCCTACCTATGGTATGTTTGCTTGCGCTTGGACTACCTTTATCTGTTATGCAGTAATGATGGTATTATCCTTTATCATTGGTCAAAAGCATTATCCAATACCTTATGCTGTAAAGAAAATAAGTAGTTATCTATTGTTAACGGCTGTTTTATTTTTTGTGCAAGTTTTTGTAGCCCACCAATTAGATTCTTTATTTTTGAAGATCATTAGCGGATTGGTTGCCTTTGCTTTATTCTTTGTTTATTTAATAAAACAAGAACAATTGCATTGGAGACAATTACCCTTTTTAAAACGATAATTAATCGCAATAAAAAATCCCGCACAAAGCGGGATTTTTCTTATTACTGGGTTAGTAATTAAACGCCAACCATAAGTGGCATTAAAAGCATTAATATTTCTTCATTATCTCCTTTATCAACAGGTTTAAAAATACCAGCTCTTGTAGGAGTACTTAATTCTAAGTTGACATGATCGCCACTTAAGTTATTAACCATCTCTAACATTAATTTTGCGTTGAACGCAATTTTCATGTCTTCACCGCTGTATTGGCAACCTAAGCTTTCTTTACCTTCGTAAGAGAAGTCGATATCTTGAGCACTAATTTGTAATTTATTACCAGCAATATCTAAAACAACTTGATTAGTTGTCTTATTTGCAAAAATACTTACCCTTCTCAAAGCACTTATAAATTCCGTTCTAGTTAAAGTAAGTTTAAATGGATTGTCGGTAGGTATTACCGCTTTATAATCTGGGAAACGAGCATCAATCAAACGACAGCTCATGCTCAATTTTTCGTTAGTTACAAATAAATGGCTGCTATTGTATGATAATTTTAGCATGGTTTCATCTGCTGCTAAAGTTGATCGTAATTGTTGTAAAGGTTTTTTAGGCACTACAAAACCATTGTCGTTCGGGCAAACCACATCTGTTCTTCTGTATTGAACTAAGCGATGCGCGTCTGTAGATACAAAGTTGATGCCTGTTTTGGTTAGCTCAAAGTAAACACCCGTCATAGCTGGACGCAACGTATCATTGCTCACTGCAAATAAGGTATTGTTGATGCTTTCTATTAAACCGATGGAAGAAATGGTAAATGATGAAGTGTCATTAGCAATAGGCTCTTTTGGAAAATCATCTGCTTTTTCACCACCAATTTTATATTTACCCACATCGCTCGACATTTCAATAGATAAATCGTTCGTGTTTACTGAAAAAGTAATGGGTTGTTCTGGTAAGTTTTTAAGATAGTCTAAAACAATTTTTGAAGGAATACAAATTCTTCCTTCCCCTTCCGATTCGTTAACTTCCAATTGCACTCGCATCATGGTTTCTAAATCTGTTGCGGTTAAGGTTAGGGTATTTCCTTTTAATTCAAATAAAAAATCTTCTAAAACAGAAAGTACCGTATTAGAACTAATAACACCACCTATTTGTTGTAGGTTTTTAAGTAAAACGGATGAAGTAACAATAAAGCGCATGGAATATAAATTTGAATAACAAAGATAATTTTTTTAGTCGATTTATAAGTAAAATTAAATCACAATCTCATTAATTAAAAAAAGACCCTACTTTTGTGCTTTATTCTAATACAATCAATGGATACATCATCTAAATTACAAGAACTTTTACATCAGAAAAAAACCGCAAAAATGGAAGCAGGAAAACAATTTTTATCAGAAAATGCAAAGCGTGCAGAAGTGCAGCAAACGGCAAGTGGCTTACAATACGAAATTTTGCAAGCTGGAACCGGTAATAAACCTGGGCATACAACAATGGTTACGGTTCATTATGAAGGAAAATTAATAGATGGAACGGTGTTTGACAGTTCTTTCAAAAGAAACCAACCCGCTACTTTTGGTTTACACCAAGTAATTCCAGGATGGACAGAAGGCGTTCAGTTAATGAACGAAGGAGCAACCTATAGATTTTATATTCCTTACGAATTAGGATACGGTGCACGAGGCGCTGGTGGGGCTATACCGCCCTATGCTACTTTAATATTTGATGTTCAATTGATTAAAGTTAGTTAATCCACATTTTTGAAAAGCGCTTTGTAAAAAGCGCTTTTTTATTAATATAGCTTATTGGGGTTTGAAATATATAGCCTCAATTTTACACAAAAAATAATATGCCAGAATTTATACTACATACCGCTGCATCAAGAGGAAAAGCCGACCATGGTTGGTTACTGAGTTATCATACGTTTAGCTTTGCTAATTATTATGATGAAGATCGAATTCATTTTGGTGCCTTACGTGTTTTAAATGATGATAAAGTAGCACCAGGAATGGGTTTTGGAACACATCCGCATCAAAATATGGAAATTATTTCTATTCCATTATCCGGTGATTTAGAGCATAAAGATAGTCTTGGCACTACGGCTGTTATCAGCACAGGCGATATACAAGTGATGAGTGCCGGTAGTGGTATTATGCACAGCGAGTATAATAAGAACAAAGAAAAAGAAGTATGTTTTCTGCAAATTTGGGTGATTCCCAATCAAATGAATGTGACGCCTCGATATGATCAAATCACAATCGATGAAGAGCAAAGTAAGAATGCGTTGCAACAGCTATTATCTCCCAATAAAGAGGATGCAGGTGTTTGGATTCATCAAGATGCATGGTTTCATTTGGGTAATTTTTCTAAGGATAGCGAGTTTGCCTATACCTTAAAAAAAGAAGGAAACGGCTTATATGTATTCCTGTTAAGCGGCACCTTAATGGTTGATACTTTCACGCTATCTGCTCGTGATGGTATAGGAATTACCGAATTTGAAAAACTAGATTTTAAAGCCAGCTCCGATCTTTCTGTTTTATTGATGGAAGTACCCATGTTGAAATTTTAAATTGTTAATAAAGAACAAGGGCTTTCTTTTTTTATAAAGCATACACGGCGTATCTTAGCTTCATGTCTGCAAAAAAATTATTTCTATTAGATGCTATGGCGCTCGTATATAGAGCTTATTATGCACTTATTAGAAGCCCTAGAATAACAAGTACCGGTAAAAATACCAATGCTCAATTTGGATTTACAAGTACCTTATTAGATCTCATACAAAAAGAACAACCTACGCATTTAGCCGTAGTGTTTGATACGCATGCACCTACCGAACGCCATATTGATTTTGAAGCGTATAAAGCTAATCGACAAGAAACGCCCGAAGATATTTTAAGTGCTATACCAGATATTAAGCGCATAGTAAAAGGCTTTAATTTGCCGTGTTTAGAATTAGATGGTTTTGAAGCCGATGATATCATTGGCTCCTTAGCAAAAGAAACAGCAGCCTTGGGATATACCGTTTATATGGTAACACCCGATAAAGATTATGGACAAGTAGTAGATGATACTATTTTTATTTACAAGCCAGGCTATCAAGGTGGAAAACCAGAAATTTTAGGGGCTAAAGAAGTGTGTGAAAAATGGGGTATTCAGCGCACCGATCAGGTTATTGATATATTAGGATTAATGGGTGATGCGGTAGATAATATTCCAGGTATACCAGGCGTAGGAGAAAAGACGGCAGCAAAATTATTAGCGGAATATGATACGCTCGAAAATGTTTTAGAAAATGCTGATAAGATAAAAGGTGCATTGGGTGAAAAAGTGCGCAATGGAAAAGAAAGTGCCCTACTATCTAAAAAATTAGCTACCATCATTACTAATGTGCCTGTGCCTTTTCACGAAGGAGATTTTAGAGTAGAAGCCTATAATCATGAAGTGTTAGAGCAGATTTTTAATGAGTTAGAATTTAGAGCTTTAGGAAAACGCGTATTGGGTTCCGATTATCAAGCAGCACCAACAGCTGCCCCAGCAGTGTCAACTGATTTATTTGGCAATCCCATCGTTCAAAAAACGAAAGCAATTTCACAAGAGCCCTCTGTTGTTGATCTTGATGAAAGTACGGCTGCAGCAGAAATCATTACGGCGCATCATAATATTTCTAATACGGCGCATCAGTATATTCTTCTTGATACAAACGATGCAATCATACAGTTGGCACAAGAAGCAATGCAGCAAAAAGAAATCTGTATTGATACAGAAACTACTTCTTTAGATGCGCATACGGCATCTTTAGTGGGTATTAGTTTGTGTTGGCAAAAAGGAACAGCTTACTATATCCCTTTCGAAGCCGATACACAGGCTACAAAAGAACGCGTTGCGTTACTGCAAGATCTTTTTAATACAACAACCATCTGCTGGATTGGCCATAATATTAAGTACGACTTATTGGTCATGCATTATCATGGTATTCATTTGAAAGGTAGTTTATACGACACGCTATTAGCGCATTATGTTATCGCACCAGAAGGCAAGCGCAGTATGGATGTATTGAGTGCGCAATATTTGGGTTATCAACCCGTTTCTATTGAAACCTTGATTGGCAAGAAAGGCAAGGGACAACTAAGCATGCGAGAGGTGGCTGTAGAAGCAGTGAAGGAATATGCTGCAGAAGATGCCGATATTACCTTACAATTAAAACACACCCTAGATCCTCAATTAGACGCTTTGCAAGTGCGCACCGTATACGAGCAAGCAGAAGCGCCTTTATTATCAGTGCTTACAGACATGGAAATAGAGGGCGTAGGTATTGATGTTGACTTTTTAAATAATTACTCTAAAGAGCTTGCTATTGAAATAAAAGCAACGGAAGAAAAAGTACATGCTGCTGCAGGTGTGCCTTTCAATTTGGCTTCGCCAAAACAATTGGGAGAGGTCTTGTTTGATATTATGAAATTAGACCCGAGCGCTAAGAAAACTAAAACTGGACAGTATGCTACGGGTGAAGATGTATTATTGAAATTGCAACATAAGCATGAAATTGTAGATGCTATTTTAATTCACAGAGAACTAAGTAAATTAAAAAATACTTATGTAGATGCATTGCCTTTATTAATACATCCCCTTAGTAAACGATTGCACACTTCATTTAATCAAGCTGTAGCCGTTACGGGTAGATTGAGTAGCAATAATCCTAATTTGCAAAACATACCAATACGCACCGAAAGAGGAAGAGAAATTAGAAAAGCATTTGTATCTAGAAACGCGGACTGGTGTATTGTATCAGCCGATTATTCTCAAATAGAGCTGCGCATCATAGCTTCACTAAGTGGCGATGCTAGTATGATTCAAGCTTTTAAAGAGCATAAAGATATTCATATTGCCACCGCCGCAAAAGTATATGGCGTAGAAGAAGCAGCGGTTACCAAAGACATGAGAAGAAATGCCAAAGCGGTGAATTTTGGCATCATTTATGGACAATCTGCTTTTGGACTAGCAGAAAATTTAGGGATTAGCAGAACAGAAGCCAAAACGATCATTGAAAATTATTTTGCACAGTATCCTGCTATAAAAACCTATATGGATGCCAATGTACAATTTGCTAAACAACACGGTTATGTAGCCACTATCTTAGGAAGAAAAAGATGGTTGGCAGATATTAATTCTTCTAATCAAACTGTACGAGGATTTGCGGAGCGCAATGCTATCAATGCACCTATACAAGGCTCTGCTGCCGATATGATAAAATTAGCTATGATTGAAGTAGACAAGCAACTACGTGCACAACAATTGAAAAGTAAAATGGTCTTGCAAGTACATGATGAGTTGGTATTTGATGTACCCAAAAATGAAGCAGCACAATTACAACAAGTCATAACCCAAGCGATGAGTAATGCCATGGTATTACCTAATGAAGTGCCGGTATTGGTGGAAACAGGAGTAGGAAACAATTGGCTAGAAGCACATTAAAATAAATCCAAATGACGGATACTATTAAAACAAGTTTATTAGCGCAATTACTAGGTTCTATAAAAATGTTGGAACAAGCTATAGAAGCTTGTCCAAATGAATTTTGGAATGATGAACAAGAATTTTGGCATAAAGCGTATCATACGCTTTTCTATTTAGACTATTATTTAGCAGACAACCCTGCTTCATTTGCACCTCCTCCTCCTTTTACCTTTTCAGAGTTTGATCCAGCAGGTGCTAAGCCTCCACGGGTATATACGCAAGAAGAATTATTACATTATCTAAACTATTGTAGAGCCCTTGCTATAGCTACCTTACCCACTAAAAACTTAGAGCAGCGCTTTATAAATGCGTATAGAGATTATAGTCAGTTTGAAATCATTGTTTATAATATCAAACATGTTCAACATCATGTAGGGATGCTTACTCTATTGTTACGACAAAAGTGCGATGCAACTCCAGGCTGGGTGTCTACAGATTAACTAGTGCTTATTGGCCTTTAAACAACGGTTTTCTTTTTTCTAAAAAAGCGGTTACCCCTTCAGCAAAGTCCTGTGTTTTACCGGCTGCAATTTGCACTGTTTTTTCTTTTAATAATTGTTGTTCCAAATTATTAGACCAAGATTCGTTTAATAATTGTTTGGTTAATCCTAAGCCTACCGTAGGCATAGCAGCTAATTGAGTTGCTAAGTTTTTATAGGCTAGTTCAAATTCGTTATCTGCATAACATTTATAAATCATACCCATATCTGCCGCTTCCAAGGCACTTACTTTCTCTCCTAAAAACATAAGGGCAGCAGCTCTTTGCATACCGATAAGTCTCGGAAGAATAAAAGTACCTCCACTATCGGGTATCAAACCAATTTTACTAAAGGCTTGAATAAAAGAAGCGCTTTCTGTAGCTACTACGATATCTGCTGCTAATGCAATATTAGCACCAGCACCAGCGGCTACCCCATTAACCGCACAGATGATAGGTTTTGGCATACTGCGCATTTTTAAAATGATGGGATTATAATGCTCTTCAATGATTTTATTAAAATCAACGTTTTCTATATCGCTCGTTTCTGCTAAGTCTTGTCCGGCACAAAAAGCTTTACCAGCAGCAGTTATCACTAGGCATCGGATGCTATCATCTTTTGTGCAAGTATCTAATGCTTCCTGAAAAGCAAGGGCTAGGTTTCTGTTTACACTATTAAATTTTTCAGGCCTGTTGAGTGTGATGTAGGCAATGCCTTGCTCTATAGATAATAAAAGTTCTTTCATAATAAAATTTTCTTACCCAAAAGTACTAGATATTAGCATTAGCTTTGTATTTTCGATAAGCTATTTTAAACACGTTATATGTTAGTCAAAGTATATGGAAGTGCCGTTTATGGCGTAGATGCTATTACCATCACAATGGAAATTGATTCCTCTCCCAACCAACCCCCTGGATATTTTATTGTAGGCTTGCCCGATAATGCCGTAAAAGAAAGCGTAGATCGAATTCTATCGGCAATTAAGAATAATGGTTTAGAACGGCCAAGGTATAAGGTATTGGTGAATATGGCGCCAGCCGATATTAAAAAGGCGGGCTCTGCTTATGATCTTCCAATTGCTTTGGGCATGTTGGCTGTTACAGGACAATTAACTTCTACCGCTATTGGTGAATATATTATCATGGGCGAACTTTCATTAGACGGTTCGCTAAAGCCTATTAAAGGAGCCTTGCCTATAGCTATACAAGCACGTGCAGAAAAATTTAAAGGATTGATACTACCTAAGCAAAATGCGCGAGAAGCAGCATTAGTAAATAATTTAGATGTATATGGTATTTCGCATTTTACAGAAGCGGTCGATTTTTTTAATGGGAAATTGCAATTGCAACCTGTAGAAGTCAATACAAGAGAAGAATTTTTTTCTGCACAAGAATTTTTTGATATCGACTTTGCCGATGTGAAAGGACAAATCAATGTAAAGCGTGCTTTAGAAATTGCAGCTGCCGGTGGGCACAATGCCATATTAATAGGACCGCCGGGTGCTGGTAAAACCATGTTAGCAAAACGTTTACCCACCATATTACCACCGCTTAGTTTGCAAGAAGCATTAGAAGCTACTAAAATACATTCTGTTGCAGGCAAATTACCCAGCGATGCCGCTTTGGTAGCCCACCGCCCATTCCGAAGTCCGCATCATACTATTTCTGATGTGGCACTTGTGGGTGGTGGAGGCAACCCACAACCAGGAGAAATATCCTTAGCTCATAACGGCGTTTTGTTTTTAG